>JANLGB010000135.1:2823-6172 GCA_024653405.1 Candidatus Saccharicenans sp. | reverse complement strand
AGATAGAGTACGAACATTCCTTGGCGCAGCCCGACCAGGTCTCCCAGCCAGCCAAGGAATGTTCGTACTCTATCTCACCCTCGGCTATGTCCTGAGCATCGGACTTTGGGCCCGACCCCTCATCAGCAATGAAACCATCCAGATGAGAAAGAAGAAAAAGGCGGCTGCGGCGGCCGGCGCAGCTTGAATTTGTAACGACCAGGAAAAGCAGCCCTGTCCTTAAACCTATTAATTTAATCAGAGACTACGGAGTCTTAATTAAAAAACCAATTGGCAGCCACCAGGCGGGTGGGGTGCCATGTCTTCTTAATCACTGAAAAAGAGAAAAGTATCACCCTAAAGCCAAGGGAAAATGGCAATACAGAAGTCGCTATCTTTTGAGAGCCGCGAGTAATTGGCATCGCCTGGTGGTCTAAGTAAAGTCCGAGCCTTAAATTGCCCGCTAACATATGAATGACTATTCATATATTATTTTCTGGCCCCTTCCCTGGCCGCCATCAGAACCAACCCGGCAGCCCGGTCCGGCCGGCCAGCTTGAAGCCGCGGTCAGTTTGTGTTAAAAAATGAAATGATCTGGAGGGGATAATGACTTTAATCGGAGTAGACCTCGGCGGGAGCAAGGTCCGGGCCGGACTGGTGGAGTCCGACCGGGTGGCGAAAATTGTTGTGAGGGAAGTCCGCAGCCAGGGCTCAGCCGAAGAGGTCCTGGCCGACCTGCGTTCGGTCCTGGAGTCGGTCTTGTCGCCCGAGGTGGAGGGTATCGGCCTTGGTGTCCCCAGTGTGGTCGACCCCGCCAGCGGTATCATTTATGACGTCCAAAACATTCCGGCCTGGAAGGAAGTCCCGCTCAAGGCCATCCTGGAAGCTGAATTCCGGCTGCCGGTTTATGTGGACAACGATGCCAACTGCTTTGCCGCCGGCGAAAAACATTTCGGCCGGGGAAAGCCCTACCGCAACCTGGTCGGGTTGATAGTGGGCACGGGCCTGGGAGCAGGGATCATCGCCAACGGCCGCCTCTACTCCGGCACCAGTTGCGGAGCCGGGGAGTTCGGTATGCTCCCCTACCTTGATTCCAATTTTGAACGCTACGCCTCCGGCCAATTTTTCCTGAAATCCTACGGCCAGCCCGGCCAGGAATTTTACCAGAAAGCCCTGGCCGGTGAAGCGGAAGCCCTCCAGGTCTTCCAGGAATTCGGGCGGCACCTGGGCGAAGCGGTCAAAGCCATCATGTATGCCGTGGACCCCGAAGCCATCATCCTGGGCGGTTCGGTCAGCCGGGCCTATGAATTTTTCCAGGACGCGATGTGGCAAACCGTTTCCAGCTTTGCCTACTCCATCGCCCTGAGAAGAATCAAGATAATGCCGTCAACCACCGATAATATTGCTATCCTGGGGGCGGCCGCCCTTTATCTGGACAGCCGCAATCAATGAATTCTTGATCCTGGAGTAATAGCCTTATTCGGCGGGAATCCAGCCATACTGTAAACTGCCAGGCTTAACTCTCAAGCCGAAAAGCTGTATCTAAAACCCGGTTTTATCTGCCCTCCAAACTTCTTCCGAACCAAGGACCGAGCCTTTCTGTGTCAAGTCCCGTCTGGAGACATCAATCCGGCCCTAATTTGAGAAATAATAAGAGGGCAAAATAATACTCACTGGCAGCTTTGGGAGACTTCTGTTTTCTGTTGGTTTAATTTAAAATTAATCTGCTTTCCAGGCCCGACAGCAACCGGCGCAGCAATTTTTCCGACTCCTGGCCCCGGGCCAGCACCAGGAAAATATCCAGTCCGTTGGCAATGGCTACGGCTGACTTATCGGGCGAAACCAGCAGTGGTCTCTTCTTGCCCCAGACCGTGATATAATCCAGCTTCCCGCCACTAACCTCTTTTTTCAGCCTGTCAACGAGATAATTCTTGAGCCTGGCGGCCGGGAACCAGCTTTCCTGGATAAGACTGACAGTCTGCCCGGCCGGACCTTTCAAGGTCAGAAGGGTCCTATCCGGCCAGACTTTATCCAGGTCGGCCCAGGTAAAACCGGTCGGAGCCCTCAGGCCAAGCTGCAGCCCGTAATTCCAGTACCGGCCCTCTTTAACCTCAGACAGTGGTTGGCCTTCGGGCACCCTGAAGTTTCTTCCTTGTAAGCCGTACTCCAAAATATCGATCGTCACGTATCCGAACAATCTCTGGGCCGCGACCAGGCTCTCACCGGGACCAGTTTCCAGGCTGCTCCAGGCAATGGCCAATCGGGCCGGGTCGGCCGCTCCAGGCGAGGGTAAAGCCGCATCCAGCGGCACCCACTGTCCCTCGAGCCAGGCCTCTACCCAGGCGTGCCCGCCCCAGATGCCGTTGACATAGGCCAGACCCATCAAGTAGCGGGCAGGAATTCCGGCTGCTCGCAGCAAAGCCGCCAGCAGTGAAGCATAGCCGGCACAGGTGGCCTTTTTTGCCCGCATGACTTCTGAAGCCGGGGCAAAGACAAACCCCGGGTCAAAAGTCAGGTTTTGACTGACCCAGTCCCTGAGTTTCAGGGCCTTCTTAAAAACGTCCTTTTCCGAACCAGCCACCCTGGACGCCACCCTGGCTTTTTCGGGCTGCTTGAAATCAATATAGGTGCTGGCTTCAAGATAGGGCTGGAGCTGAGCGGCGGGGAGCCGTCTGGCCGGCCCGCCCCTGAGCCGCTGGCGGCTGAGCTCCACTACCAGCGTCCGGTCATCCTTCTCCAGAATCTTCTGGTATTCGTTTTGGAGCTCCGGCCAGCCCAGCTCCGGTTCCCGGTGCCGCAGCCGAATGACCACTCTCTCCAGCTGCCTGGCCTGGGGCAGCCGCACGTTGGCCACAATCAGGGTTGAGGTAAAGAATTGTTCCTGGCCCCTGGCCAGGGCCAGGGCTTCCATTACTTCCCGTTCGCTGCTGAGACAGGTCACCAGCTCCCCCAGGGGCGAAGATTCCACCGCCCGGACCTCATTGCCTTCCTCATCCAGCCAGACCTCCCTGGTGGAAACCAGCGGAGACAGCCGGTCCAGGACCTTCCGGGCTTTAATCTTTCCCCGGCCGCAGTCCACCACTTCCTCGCCCACCAGAGTTCTTTCTCCCGAGACCACCTGCGACAATTCAGCCAGAATGGTGCGGTATTCCACTTTATCGCCCGGGTTCTTTAATTTTTCCAGAGTCAGCCGGCCGATACCCACCGGGCCCAGGAGCTGCCCGGTGTAAGGGATAGCCTTCTCATATGTCTGGCCGCCACTTATGGTCTTGATTTCCGCCCGGTCCTCCTTGATTTCTATTTCGATCCTGACCCGAGAGGAAGCCAGCAGCTGCTCGGAAATAACTTTACGCAGGAGGCCATCTTCAGT
>JANLGB010000135.1:0-2813 GCA_024653405.1 Candidatus Saccharicenans sp. | reverse complement strand
CTCAACCTTCTGGCCCAGGCGTTTGAGAACAAGTTTCGATTCAGTAATTGATTTCCATTGTGAGCGGCCGTCCTTCTGAACTCTGGACCCTGTTTCTTTAACATACCCGACGGTTTCTCCCCCCAGGCAGATGCTATACCAGCGAGTCGAGCTTTCCTGACTGGCCGGCGAAAGCTCGCCGCCCTGAACCAGCCGACAGCCAGGCCAGAGATTGAGCAGCAGACTGAGGCCCAGCCCGCAAAAAATTAACAGCTCGAGCCGCGGCCTTTTCCCGGCCTTACTAAATTCTTTAACCCGACCCATCTTCTTACCTATCCTTACCCGACTTAATGATTGTCTTTTGTCCGGCCGGACTCAACCTGGAGACAATCTGCGGCCGGCTTCCTAATTCTAACTCACCCGCAGCCCTTTTTCTAAGGAAATTATCAGGAAAGCTATTGCCCCAGGCCGACCTCTGTGCTATAAGCAAGAAAAATGAAGACGGCTGAGTGGTGAGGTGAAAGGTCTCTTAATAGTTTTTTACGTCATCGTTCAGATTCTCATCGGCCTCTACCTGTCCCGGAAAATCAAGAACGAAGCTGACTATTTTGTCGGCGGCCGCCGGGTATCTTTTTTCCTGGTGTCCTTCTCGCTCTTTGCCACCTGGTTTGGAGCCGAAACCTGTCTGGGCTCCTCAGGAGCAGTCTATGAGAACGGGTTATCAGGCAGCCGGGCTGACCCCTTTGGCTTCAGCTTGTGCCTGTTCCTGATGGGTTTCCTGCTGGCGGCTAAACTCAGGCGTAAAAATTATCTGACCCTGGCCGATTTCATCAAAGACCGTTACGGCCGGCTGGCGGAAAGGCTGGTAGTCTGGGTGATGATTCCTTCTTCCATCATCTGGGGCGCCGCCCAGCTCCGGGCCTTCGGCCAGATTCTCTCGGTTTCCACCGCCCTGCCCCTCGACCTCATGATCTGTTTCTCTGCTCTGCTGGTTATCACCTACACAGTTCTTGGTGGTCTGCTCGGGGATATCTACACCGACCTGATTCAGGGGGCCATAGTGGTTATCAGTCTGGTAGTCCTGGCGGTGGTGGTGCTGACCAGGACTCCTGACCTTTCGGCCATCATCCAGCAGATGCCGGCAGACCGCTGGAAAATTCTGGGTGTGGGAGAGTCCCTGTGGGAAAGAATTGACCGCTGGGCGGTTCCGGTCCTGGGCTCCCTGGTGGTGCAGGAAGCCATCTCCCGCTTTCTGGCCGCCAGGAACCCGAAAGAGGCGGTCCGGGCCTGTCATACAGCCGGGGGCATCTATTTTTTCACCGGTCTCATTCCTCTCTTTCTGGGCTTCATTGGCCCCCGGTTACTTCCTGGACTGGCTGACCGGGAACAGTTTCTGGTGGTACTCTCTCATCAATATCTGCCCAGTATTCTGTCCGTCATCTTCCTGGGGGCCCTGATTTCTGCCATTTTGTCGACCGTGGACAGCATTCTCCTGGCCTGTGCCGCTCTTTTTTCTCATAATTTCCTGCTGCCGATTCTGGGTATCAAGAAGGAGAGAACCAAAGTGCTGGTTGGCCGGGCGGCAGTCATAGTCACCGGACTGGTCGCCCTGATTATTGCCCTGTCCGGCAACCGGATTTATGACCTGGTGTTGCTGGCCGCCGCCTTCGGTACGGCCGGGGTCCTGGTGATAACTCTTTTTGGCCTGTACTCCCGGCTGGACAGCCAGGAAGCGGCCCTGCTGACCCTGGTCGGTGGCCTGGTCTTGACGCCGGTGTTTCAGCTGGTGTTGAAGCTGAAAGCCCCTTTCCTGCTGTCGGTCCTGAGCTGTGCGGTGATATTTGTCCTGGCAGCCGGTCTATCCAGGAAAAAGCCGGTGCCGCTTTGATTGAGTCCCGGTTTTAATCAGGCGGGAGGCACTCAGAAAACCAGGAGCGATACCCGGTAAAGGGCGGCGGCTATCAGGGCTGACATCGGTATGGTCAGAACCCAGGCCCAAACAATCCTTAAAGTTACCTGCCATTTGACCGAAGAAACACTCCTGGCCGCTCCCACCCCGGTTACGGCCCCGGTAATAACATGAGTGGTAGAAACAGGTATACCCAGGTGAGTGGCCATAAAAATGCTGATAGCACTGGCCGTTTCAGCACAGAAGCCGTCTATCGGCCGCAAACGGACAATTTTCTGACCCATGGTCTTGATCACCCGCCAGCCGCCGCTCAGGGTGCCCAGAGCTATGGCTGTATAGGCTGACAGCACCACCCAGAGCGGGATGTGAAAGGTCTTCATGTGGCCGGAGGTATAAATCAGTCCAGCAATGATACCCATTGTCTTCTGAGCGTCGTTACCACCATGGCCCAGGCTGTACAAAGCCGCCGACACCAGCTGCAACCTCCGGGACCAGAGGTTTATTTGTCTTAACGGTTGCTTTCTCAATAGCCAGGTGGTGAAAATCATCAGCAAATTTCCCAGGACCATTCCCAGCAGAGGAGCAATAAAAATAAAGGAGCCGACTTTTACCCAACCTCTGACAATTACCACTCCAAAACCTGCTTTGGCCACGGCCGCTCCCAGATAGCCGCCGATAAGAGCATGAGAAGCGCTGGCCGGTATCCCCCAATAGACCGTCAGAATATTCCAGATGATAGCGCTGAGCAGGCCACAGAAAATGACGTGGGGATTGACTACGTTGATGTCATCAGGCCAACCCCGATGGTGGTGGCGACGTGTTTCCCGAAAAAAAGAAAGGCGATAAAATTAAAAAAGGCGGCCCAGACCACAGCCTGTCTCGGGCTCAGAACCCTGGTGGAAACGACGGTGGCCACAGAGTTGGC
>JANLGB010000134.1 GCA_024653405.1 Candidatus Saccharicenans sp. | reverse complement strand
TGGCTGAGGACCATTTCGAGCAGGGCGGCCTGGGAACGGCCGTGGCCCTGGTTCTGCCGGAAAAGAAATACTGGAAACATCTCTGCGTGCGCCAGTTGCCTCGCTCCGGCCAACCCCAGGAACTGCTGGCCAGGTATGAAATAGATGCGGCGGCCATCGTTAAGGCGGTTAAGACATTGTTATAAGGCCCGGGTTATTGGCCGGACTTTGATTGGGGTCGGGAATTGCCTGGAAAATTGCCACCAGTTCGGCCCGGCGGGAGGAACCTCAGATCTTTGGACCGGTCTTAGCCGACGGCAATAAGATTCGGTTTTGGTTACTGGGTATGAGGCCAACTGATATAAATAACCAGATTTTTATTTTCGCCGGCTGAAATTGAAGGCATAAACGGTATAATAATAACCTTTGTCAATGAAATCAGAAATTATGGGAGAGGCTGGCCATGTATGGAAAAATTGACCAGGCAATGATGAAAGAGCTGGTGGCCATTTGCGGGGAAAATAACGTCCTCAGCTGCCGGGATGAAGTCTGCGCTTATACCTATGATGAATACGTCTGGGAGTGGCCAGGCTGCGCCCCGGAAGTGGTGGTACGGCCGGGCAGTACCGAAGAAGTCTCGGCCATCCTGAAGCTGGCGGCCGAGCATAATATTCCGGTAACCCCGAGGGGCGGCGGGACGGGTCTGGCCGGTGGCTGTGTGCCTGTTCACGGCGGCCTGGTCCTGTCGATGCAGCGGATGAACAGATTTTTGGAACTAGACCGCAAGAACCAGCTGGCGGTGGTGGAAGCTGGCCTCACTCTGGGTGAGTTCATCCAGGCGGTGGAAAGGCAAGGCTTTTATTTCCCACCGCATCCCGGGGACGAGGGAGCCATGTTCGGGGGTATGATTGCTACCAACGCCGGCGGCAGCCGGGCGGTCAAATACGGCAGTATCAGGAATTATATTCGAGGGCTGGAAGTGGTCTTGGCTGACGGCCGGGTTATTCACCCTGGCGGTAAATTGATCAAGAATTCCACCGGCTACAACCTGGTCAACCTGTTTATTGGCTCGGAAGGCACTCTGGGAGTCATCACCAGGGCCATCGTCCAGGTGATGAGCCGGCCAACTTACCTGCGAACGATGGTCATTCCTTTTAACAGCATCGAGCAGGCGATAGACAATGTGCCGCTGATCTTTGAGCGAGGCCTGGTGCCCATGGCCGTGGAGTTTGTCGGGCTGGACGTTATCAGCTTGAGCGAGCGCCATCTGAACCTCAACTGGCCCAGCCACCAGGGAGAAGTCCACCTGATGGTAATAGTCGATGCGCCTTCGGAAGATGACCTCAGCCGACTGACCGACCAGATCGCCGACGTGGTGCTGGAAAACGGAGCCCTGGATGTTTTCGTAGCCGATACTCCGGCCAAGCAGGCCGAGGTGTTGAAGATTCGGTCTGAAATCTACGAAGCTATCAAAAAGGAGACGGTAGACATCCTGGATATCTGCGTTCCCCGTTCCGAGATTGCCGGGCACGTCAGAAAAATCCAGGAAGTGGCCAGGAAGTATGACCTGTGGCTGCCGGTTTTTGGCCATGCCGGTGACGGCAACGTCCATTCCCATCTGATGAAAGCCAGATATGAAAACGGGCAGATGGTTCCGCTTGAGCTGGAGGCAATCCAGGACCGGTTGGAAGCGGCCAGGCAGGAATTGTTCCGGGACGCTGGAAGCCGGGGTGGCGTGATCTCCGGCGAGCATGGGATCGGTCTTTACAAGAAAAAATACCTGCCGCTATCGCTGGAACCGGCCCAGATCGAGCTGATGAAAAAAATAAAACAGACCTTGGACCCCCAGGGCATCCTTAACCCTGGCAAAATCTTCGATTAAAAAGTGGGACACACTACATATTTCCTGATTTTTTTGGGGATAGCTTTGCTGGGTGGCTGCTTAATGAGGTCAGGCAGTGACCTGTCTTTGGCCGAGTGCTTTGGCATAGAACTTCTTGCTGATAATATAATGAAGCGAATGGGCCAGTAACTAATTCCCGGCCTCAGCTACAAAAGGAAAGATCACCTAACCCGTAATTAACCAAAGGAGTGGCTTTGCTAAGGACAGGCGAAGCCAGGTGACAGTGCCCTCTCGGGCCAGTATAAAAATACCAGAAGCCGGCCAAAGAGTATAAAATAGCTGGCAAAAATTATATTGCAAACTTTAGGATTTTATTTTAAAAATAAAATAGAATAAAGGCCATTTACGGGGGATAAATGGCTTCAGGAGGTTATGATGGAATTTGAAAGAATTACCGAAATTTTTGTCCTTCTGGAAAATAAACCCTCAGTTCTGGGTGAACTTCTGTGCCAGCTGGCTGAGAATGAGATAAATGTGGAAGCCATAGGCGTCTTTCAGGACTCGGCCAAGATATATACAAAAAACCTGAATAAAGCCATAAAGGTTCTCAACAAGCTCAACTATACCACGGACATGCGTGATGTCCTTCTGGTCCACCTGGAAAACAGGCCTGGGGCCCTGGGGGAAGTGGCCGCCAGAATCGGTGATGAAGGAATAAACATAGAATACTGCTATGGCACCCTGAGCCAGACCGGTGACAAGGTCTCGGTCATCATCGACGTCTCCAACATTGACCGAGCACTGAAGGTGCTGGAAGGCTCCGGCCAGACCGGCTGAGGCCGCCAGGCTGACCAGTTTACAAATCCCGATTTTAGGCTAAAATAAGTTATTCCGGAGGACCCAAGATGTTTTATTTTGATTATACTTTCTGGTTGCTCATCCCGGCCCTGATTTTTGCCTTTTATGCCCAGAGCCGGGTGAAATCCACCTTTGGCCGTTACAGCCAGGTTTCTTCGGCTTCCAGGCTAACTGCGGCCCAGGCGGCAGCGGAAATTTTAAGATACAGCCCGGCCAGCGAGGTCGGTCTGGAGCGGGTGCCCGGTCACCTGACCGATCACTATGACCCAAGGAAAAAAGTGTTGCGGCTATCGGATAGCGTTTATAACAGCACTTCCATCGCCGCCTTGGGCGTGGCTGCCCATGAGGCCGGTCATGCCATCCAGCATGCCCAGAGATATTCCTTCCTGATGCTGCGCACTGCCTTCTATCCCCTTGCCAGCATCGGTTCCAACCTGGCTTTTCCCCTCTTTTTCATCGGACTGATTTTTAGCGGCAGCGGGATGAAAGTCCTGATGGATGTGGGAATTTTGCTGTTCAGCGCGGCTGTCCTGTTCACGGTGATAACCTTGCCGGTGGAATTCGATGCTTCCAGAAGGGCCCTGGCCATTTTGCGAGAACGGGGTTTCCTGAATGCGGCCGAACTCAACGGAGCCCGGGCCGTGCTTAAAGCCGCGGCCATGACCTACGTGGCTTCTACAGCTATGGCTGCTCTCCAGCTGCTGCGGATGATCATCCTCCGTCAGTCACGCGATTAGCAGCAGCGGTGCCGCCGGGCCCTGGCCATAAAATTCCGACCACTAATCTCAGCTTAGACTTTCTAACCTGGATATGGCGCCGCCCTGGTTATCTGATGGCGTCCATTCATTTTTTATAAATTAATCCCCCGGCCCGGGGCAATCCTTTCAGCTCATAAACAAGTCCAAGGCATTGGCTTAAGTGCCACTCAAGTCCAGTCCGGTTTGACCCTTGCCAATAGCCTCGGGGGTTCGATACCGGACAGAACCTGACCCCAGGTCCCCACCCAGTCAGCCCTGAGGGTCAGGGCCTAGCTTAAAAATTTTATTGACTGGAAATTTTCACGGTGATAAAAACATTAGAATAAATGATAAGAGAAGGAGGTCTTTAATGCTTAAAACCAATAAACTGGCGATCATCATAATTCTCCTGGCCTTTTTGGCCTGGCCGCTCCTGGCCCAGACACCCCCCGAGAAATTTCTCGGTCACCGGGTGGGCGAGGACCGCAAGCTGGCTGATTATAACCAGATCAAAGCCTACTTTGAATTGCTGGATAAGGAATCTCCGAAGTTGACGGTGGTCAATATAGGCCAGACCACCCAGGGCCGGGACATGATCATGGCCATCATCACTGACGAAGAAAACATGAACAACCTCGACCGCTATCGGGAAATCGCCCGGACCCTGAAGGAGGCCCGCGGCCTGACCGAAGGCCAGGCCAGAGAGCTGGCCCGGGAGGGCAAAACCATCCTGTTAATTACCTGCAGCCTCCACGCCACTGAAATCGCCGCTTCCCAGATGTCTATGGAATTGGCATATGACCTGATAGCCGGCCGTGGTTTCTTCGATGTCAATCGGGCCCTCAAGGAGGTCATCCTGTTGTTGGTCCCGACCATCAACCCCGACGGCCACCAGATGGTGGTTGATTGGTACCGCAAGTACGTCGGTACCAAATATGAAGGCGGCAACATGCCCTGGCTCTACCATCCGTATGCCGGACACGATAACAACCGCGACTTCTTCATGTTCAACCTGCCCGAAACCAGGGCCGTGACCAAGGTCCTGTATCACGACTGGTTTCCCCAGATTCACATTGACGAGCATCAGATGGGCTCGAACGGTGCCCGGATTTTTGTGCCACCCTTTATGGACCCACCGCTGCCCAATGTTCAGCCGCTTCTCTGGCGCAGCGTCAACCTCTGCGGCATCAACATGGCCTATGACCTGCAGAAGCATGGTTACAAAGGAGTGGTTCATGGCCGCAGCTACACCGGCTGGTGGATAGGCGCTTGCGACGATACTTCCTGGCTGCATAACGTGGTCGGCTTGCTGAGCGAAGCGGCTTCGGTGCAGGTGGCCAGTCCGATTTACATCGAGCCCACCGAAGTTCCTAAAGAGTATTATGAAAAACGCATGGATTTTATCGACCCCTGGCCAGGCGGCTGGTGGCGGTTGCGTGACATCGTGGACTACGAACTAACCCTGTCCAAGAGCCTGCTCAAGACTGCCTGGCTGCACCGCGAGGATTTCCTCTTCAATACCTACCTTATGGCCAAGCAGAGCATAGAGGTCAGGGAGAAGAATCAACCCTACGCCTTTGTCATTTCCCGAGAACAACCTGACTATCTGACCACCCTGAAGATGATTGAAATCCTGCAGTTTGGCGGGGTGGAAGTCCACCAGGCTACCAGGGATTTCATAGCCGACGGCAAGTATTTCCCGGCCGGTTCGTTCGTGGTTCTCCTGGCTCAACCCTACAAGGCCTATGCCTGGGCCCTGCTGGAAAAACAAAAATACCCGGACCTCAGGCAGTACCCAGGTGGGCCGCCAGTTCCACCCTATGACAATGCCGCCTGGACTCTGCCGCTGCAGATGGGCGTGCGCTGTGAACAAATCGATAAGCCTTTTGAGGTGCCGCTGACCATGGTCAGCCAGGTGGAATATCCGAAGTCCTCGGTGCCGGATGCAGCCTATCTGGTGCTTGATCCCAGGTTGAATGCTTCTTACGCCGTGGCTTTTGGTCTTCTGAAGAATAAAGCTGAAGTCTGGAGAGCCAAGACTGAAATCAAGACAGCTGAGGTCAATTTTCCGGCCGGGGCTTTCGTTGTCAGGAATTCAGCTGAAGCCAAGACCGCTCTGCCGGTTCTGTTGAATAAGTGGCCGGTTCCGCTCAAAGGCCTGGCCGATATCAACGGCATTGATAAAGCGGCCATAAAATTCCCGCGTCTAGCCATCTACCAGTCCTGGCGCGGCAATATGGATGAGGGCTGGACCAGGTACCTGCTGGATGACCTGGGGATGGGGTATACCGTGCTCCACAACAAGGATTTTAAGGGCACCAAGGACAAGAAGGTCAACTTGAAAGCCAGCTTCGATGTTATAATCTTTGCCAGCCAAAATGTGGATATCATTAAGACCGGGCGCCCGGGGCAGCAATCGGAATTTGCCCGCTTCTTCAGGGCCGGGACCACGCCGCCCGAATATGAGGGAGGAATTGACAAAGAAGGCATTGAGGCCCTCAAGGCCTTTGTCGAGGAAGGCGGAATTCTCATCACTCTGAACCAGGCCAGTGAACTGGCCACCAGAGAGCTGGGCGCGCCCGCCCGCAATGCCCTGAGCGGGTTGGACCGGACAAAATTCTTCTGCCCGACTTCCATTCTAAAGCTTAAAGTGGAAAACACCACACCTCTCGGATACGGCTTCGGGGAAGAAGCTGCCGCCATCTTCTCTGGCAGTCTGGCTTTTGATACCTGGACTCCGCCTTTCGATTGGGACAGGAAGGTTGTG
>JANLGB010000133.1 GCA_024653405.1 Candidatus Saccharicenans sp. | reverse complement strand
AGCGTCGAGATGACCGACGCTGGTTGTGCTCTCCTTGTCAAAGAAAATTTTGGTCGAACCGATGCAGATTTCATCTCCCCGCAGCAGAAGCGTTTCTTCTGTTATTTTAAGCCCGTTGATTAAGGTGCCATTCTTGCTGAGGTTGTCCTTGATAAAATACCTGGATTCTCCGGCCGGAAGAATCAGGGCATGATGTCCTGAAGCATAAGCATCATCGATTATGATGTCATTATCGGGCAACCGGCCCACAGAAACCTGTTTATCCTGGAGGTCATAAATAAAGGGTGCCCCGTTTTTTAGGTAAATAAATAATCTGGGCAATTTTCCCTCTTGCTTTGATTATATTACAGCCTATCGATATTTCAAGTATAACTTTATGAGTCAGGTTTGCCCTCTCCTGGTTCAGGCCCAGGGCTTAGTTTTTCCAGGTTTTTCAGAAGTTTGCGACATTTTTGAGCTCTGATTTCCAGCGGCAATTCTTCAATCAAAGGGAGAAGGTAAAGGTTGAGTTCCTTTTTCAGGATATTATCCAGGAGCTCAATCGAATAATCCAGTGATTTCTTTGTCCCCAGGCAGATGTTCTGGTAGGCTCTGGTCATATCTTCTAGCGGGTAGATCAAGCTTAGCAGTTCGAAGATGTGTTTTAGGGTCCGGGCCAGAGAATTCTCCAGGTCCTGGAATAAAAGCCCGGCCTCTTTTTTGTCCTTGATTTCCTTGAGTTCAAAGATAAGTTGGTAACTCTTTCTTATCAGGCGGATTATTTCCGAGACTACGAGCTCCTGAGGAAAGTGAAGCTGCGGATGGCGTGTCCGCAGCCAGTAAAGGGCTTCGATAATTTCCGTGGCCACCTCTTCTTCCTGTTTTTTGAGTTCCAGGGACAGGATGTCGGCCGCTCTTTGGGTGCCCATCCGGGCCAGAATGCCGGGGATGGCTTTTCGCAGGTTCAGGTCCTCGTCTTTATCGCTCAGATAGTCTTTTAAAGTACCTATGATTTTTGTACCGTAGTCAACCAGCGTCCGCTGGGCAACGTCCCTGGTAGCCGGGCGGCTGAGATGTCTGACTATCAGTGGGATAAACTCCCGTTGCTTGAGCCTGGCTGCGCTCTCCAGGGCGTAACTGGCTACATCGGGAGATTCATCTTTAAGCAAACGCTTGAGATTCCTGGTGACTGCCAAACCGGCTTCCATCAGGCCCAGGGCTTTGGCCACCTCCATTTTCGAGGTTTCAGCTTCCTGGCTCCGGTCTTTTGAGACCCGGTCCAGGTAATCTTTCATCACCTCCTGGTAGCTGGCGAGGGAGAGGATTTCTTCCACCTCGGCTCCCAGGCTACCCTGCTCCAAAGCCTCGTCTATTTCAGGTATAAAAATTTGCCCCCTAGCTTCCAGCACCGCATCCATCGAGCGAGCCACAATTTCATCGGCTTTATAGGAAAGGATCTTTTTGAGTTCCGGGCTCATTTTTTCTGTTTTCAGCAGGTGGAGCAGGTTCATGGCATAAAGAACGGAACTGCGTTTCTTACTCTCCAGGGTATCGAAGATCAACTTGGTTAGGTCCAAATCCAGGCTGTCTTTGATAACCCGGTCGGCATCCTGCCATTTAATTTTCAGGTTTCTCTTGACGGTATTTACATATTCCCTGGTGATGGACAGATTGAGGAAAATCCAGCCCAGAATGAAGGCTATGACCACCAGGCTGATCTGCTGGAGATTGAAATGAAGAAGGGTGAAGCCGACCAGGAGAATGATTGAGCTCAAGCCCTTGGCAAATTTGGAAACAAACATATCGATAAAAACTTTGGCCCGGTATTTGATCTCGGGGGGAACCGGAATGTAGAGGAGCTCTCTGACCGACTGGTTAAGGGAATAGCTTAGGCTCTTATCAGTCCCCTTGATAAAGACCGCCCAGTGGATCAGATAAACAGCCGGGATGAAGAAAATGGCGACCGAACCCAAAAGGAGAAGGGCCGGGGCTATCAGCAAAGCCACCCGGATGCCTGCTTTCCTCAGGATCCGGTTAGTAAAAAGTATGTGCAGTAAATAAGAAAAGATAAGCAGGATGGTCAGGAAGCTGCCCAGGAAAGAAGTCCTGGCGTCCTGGTCAGTAAAAGTGCCTCCGACTACTGAAACGAACTGGAAATCAACCAGGGTGGTGACAACCATACCCAGGGCTACGATGACCGCCAAAGCCGAGAGATAGCGGCTGGCTCTGATGGCTCGCCAGGTGGCCAGAGGAGAGCTCCTGGCCGGCTTCCCGGCTTCGGCCCGGCTGGAGTCGGTTCTTTCTTCCTTCTGGGACAGGCGCCTCGAAAAATAGATTATCACCAGGCAACCCAGAAGGAGGGCCGGACAGATCAACAACAGGTTCTCCGTGCCCAGGCTGCGGGCCAGGCGCGAGGCCACCAGAGCTCCAGCCACGCCCCCCAGCAGGCCGCCGCTGACCAGGAATCCGATCAATCTCTTGGCCTGGTGGGGATGATAGAGGTCATTGACCATTATCCAGAACTGAGTAGTGGAAGTAACCATGAACAGGTCTGACCAGAACCAGTAAATTAGGGAAAGCCAGGGCCAGTGCAACCTGAATAAAAACCAGAACAGAACCAGAGTGAAAATAAAAAATAACAGGCTGGAGGCAATATAAAAATGCCTTCGGACTCGCTGCAGTAATTCGGAGTTAAGGGCTACGGCCAGACCAATCAGCAGGGCTGACAGGAGGTAGGCATAGGGCAGCCTATCGGCTGTCAGCCACCTTAAGTAAAGTGAAATCTTGACCGGTTCGATAATATAGGCTGAGATTTGTATCAGGAAAAAATAAAAAAACAGCAGGAAGGCGGAAGAGGCTTCCTCGGGCCTGAGGTCAACTAGCCGCGACAGCAGGTGGTATATTCTTCTACTGGACATGATTTATGTCTGATCCTTATTCAATTCAGCCAGGAGGACCTGAATCCTTTTTAGCCTATCGGAGGGAGTCAGATCTTCTAGCAGCGGCCAGAGAAGATCCCGGTCCGCTTTAACTAGGAGTGTCTCCAGCAATTCCAGGGCATAGGCTGCTGACTCCTTAGTTCCTGCTTTGAGGTTCTGGTAAGCCCGGCTAATGTCATCCGGGTGGTATATGAACCCCAGCAGCTGGAAGATGCTGGTCAGCGAATCGGCCAGCTGTTTTTCTAAGTCCGGCCCCGGCTCGCCTCTGGCCTTTAGGAAATTCTGACAGTATTTTCTTACTTCGGATGCCAGTTTCAACCTGACGGTTTCAGACGGAAGGGAAATTTCCGGGTTCAGCGACCGGATTCTGTCCAGGGCGTCGATCAATTCATTGTTCAGCTCCGGTGGAATCCGGAGCAGTTCCATGGCCAGAAAATCAGCCGCTTCCTGGCTGGCCAGCCTGGAAAGCACGGAAATAATGGCTTGCCTTAGTTCCAGGTCTTCGGTCTCGTCTCCCAGGTAGTCGGAGAGGGTTCCGGCTATTTTGGAACCATAATTGAGAAGAGACCTGGCGGCATCTTCCCGGGTGGAGACTTCCTGCAACTTTCTGATAATGGCGTGGACATATTCCCGGTCTTTCGTTTTGCTGGCGCTGTCCATGGCCAGGCGGCTGACTTCCCCGGAATCGTCTTCCAGCAGTTCCCCCAGTTCCTCAGCCAGCGGAGAATCCGGGCTCATCAGGCCGATGAGCCGGGCTGCTTCCATCCTGGCCACCTCTGTCTCAGGTCCTTTTTTCGTCAGGACCTGGTTGATATAATTCTTGACCAGTTCCTGGTATGACCTGTCAGCCAGGACTTCGGTCACCTCCTTCTTAAAACTCTCCTGACTTGGAGTCCAGGCCCAGTCCGGCAGGGGGGCGGCCTCTTCTTCAAACAGAGCACCCAGGGAAGTCCCGCTGGCAGCCTCGGACCTGGCTACGATCAAACGTTTTAACTCCGGGCTGAATTTATCCTGCCGGAGTAGGTCAAAAAGGTCCATGACAAAAAGCTCCTGGCTGCGGTTCTGATTTTCCAGGGCATCAAAAACCGACTTGATGTAATCCAGGTCCACCTGTTGTGTTACCACCTTGTCGGCCCGTTCCCATTTCTTCTTCAATTTTTTTTTGACGACCAAGGTGTATTCCCTGGTTACCAGGAGGTTGAGAGTTGCCCAGCCCAGGATCAGAAAAATGGTCACCAGGCTGATCAGGCGAAGACCCGGCCGAAAAGAGAGCAGGGCCAAGAGCAGAATGGCCCCCAGTCCCTTGGCGAACCGGTTTAGAAACATATCTATGAAAACCTTGGCTTTGTATTTAATATCAGGGGAAATGGGAATGTACAAGAGTTCCTGCACCGATTGATTTAAGCTGTAGGACAGACTCTTATCCGTTCCTTTCAGGGACAGGGCCAGCAACAGGCTGGTCGGAAGGATGGCCAGTCCTGTCAGCACGCCTACCAGTACCACGGGATAAATTTGGAAGGACAATCTCAGACCGAATCTCTGGATAAAGCGACTGGTCAGGAAGATTTGAATGACAAAGGCCAGGATTAACAACCCGGCATTGAAATGACCGTAAAAAGAGGTCAGCTTGTTCTCCAGGGAGGCGGCTCCTTCGACTACTTTATTGAACTGCCAGTCGATAAAGGTCGAAACCACCAGGCTTATAGTAATTCCAGCGGCTATCAGCCGGAGATAGTGGTTTCCCCTGACTGTCTTCAGGCAGTCCCGGAAACCGACTGTGCCTGCGGCCCCGGCCGGCCCCGGAGATGCTGGCTGTACCCGGGGAGGGAGGCTCTGGTTTGTTCCAGGCCGGCCTAAAAGCAGGTAGACCACGGGGATGCAGACGATCAAGAATCCAGTGGCTATCAGCAACAAGCTGAAATCGACGTTAGACCTGGCCAGGAGACCGGTAGTCTCCCCTCCGAAAATACCGCCCAGGATGCCGCCGCTGCCGAACAACCCGACCAGCCTTTTAGCTTCTCTGGGATTGAAGAGGTCATTGACCACAATCCAGAACTGGGTGATGAGCACGGCTAGAAATATATTGGCCCAGACGTAGTAGGCCAGGGATAGCCAGGTCCAGTCAAAAGAAAAAAGGAACCAGAAAAGCAGGGTGCTCAGAATAAAGAAGGCCAGGCTGAAAATAATGAGATTAACTCTTCCTATTCTGGCCTGAACCCGAGAATGGAGCGTGACCACGAAACCAATCAGGACCGCTGTCAGCAGGTAGGCCAGCGGCAGCTTGTCAGCTCCCAGGTAATCCAGGTAGCTGGCTACTCTCAGCGATTTGATTATGGAATAGGAGGCGGTAATCAGAAAAAAATATAAAAAAAGCAGTGTAACAATCTTTTCTTCACCTGGCTTGAGCTCCACCACTGAAGCCAGGAGCCGGCGGAAGCGGCCAGGCCCGGATGTCACCTGCTATACTCCCGAAAAATAGGCAAAACCTATTCTCTGAAAAAACTTTCCAGGGCCACCTGTTCATCATCAAAAATTTCCAGGACCTTAGTCAGCATGGTAACCTGGAAAATGAGGAAGATCTTCTTGGAGATCTTGACCAGCTTAAGTTTTCCGCCCAGGTTGTGGGTGGAAATATAGCTGGCCAGGATTTCGCCCACTCCGAAGCTGTCGATAAAATCAACTTTTTCGAAGTTGAGTAGTATCTTTCTCTTGCCCCTTTCCAGCTGCTGCTTGATCCATTGGTGAAGGGTAACATCGGTAATGTCGGACCTCCTGATTTCTCCCTCGACGTCTACTATCAGTATGTCATTTTTTTCCCGGGTGCTGATTACCAATTTATCCCTTCCTTTCAGCCTTGCGGCAAGGTTTAAGGCTCATGGCCTTGACCTGACTGATCGACCGGTTCAGTATTGCAGAAGGACATTATATTCTTCTTTAATTGGCGGCATAACAAACTTGTCCAGGAACTTGATCAGTTGGTTCTGGTAATAGAGGTTATTTTCACTGGCCACCAGGTCTTCCAGACAGGTCCAGAGAGTGAGAGCAATACCCTTACCGCTGGCGGTGTCATTAAAAAGATAACCTCCACAAAAGCCTTTCTGCAATTTGGCTTCCGGGACCACGCTGTTTTCGTAAATTCGGACTGCCTCCTCAAAATCATCAGGCTTGATCCTGATAAAGGTCAATCGGGCAATCATGATAATTCCCCTTTCCAGCCTAAGTTTAATCCTTTTCCACTTAAATAACAAATATTTTCCGGCCAATAAATGGTCCTTGGCTAATACATGGTATCCAGGTTGA
>JANLGB010000132.1:3086-6223 GCA_024653405.1 Candidatus Saccharicenans sp. | reverse complement strand
GATCTTCAACAGTTTTTCCTGTGCCGTCAATCCCGTCACTCAAAAACGGGAACTGATGCTCCTCAGCCGGTCGGACGAGCTGGCCATGGGCCAGCAGACCGATGCCGAAGTCACCCGCACCTACGGCCTTTACCCGGACAACACCTTGAACCAGTATATATCCGGCGTTGGTAAAAAGCTGGCTTCGGTCAGCCACCAGCCCGACCTGGAATTCCATTTTCAGGTCCTGGATAGCCCGGTGGTCAACGCCTTTGCCGTTCCTGGCGGTTATGTTTATCTGACCAGGGGTATCCTGGCCTACCTGAATGACGAGGCTGAACTGGCCGGGGTCATGGGCCATGAAATCGGCCACGTCACCGCTCGCCACAGCGCCCAGCTCTACAGCCAAGCTCAGGTGGCTCAGATCGGGCTGGTAGTAGGAGCCGCTGTTTCCAAGACTTTCCGCAAATTTGCCGGACTGGCTGAAGCCGGGCTGAGCGTCCTGTTCCTGAGTTTCAGCCGCGAGCACGAACGGCAGGCTGATGACCTGGGCGTTCTCTATTCATCTAAAGCCGGATACGAAGCCAGCCACATGTCTAACCTGTTCGTAACGCTGCAGAAACTGAACCCCTCTTCAGGCCGCGACGGACTGCCGACCTGGTTGTCCACTCACCCCGACCCGCCGGACAGGATAGCCGCCATCAAAAGAGCAGCTGCCGACTGGCAGGCGGCCAATCCCGGAGCTAAACTGGCGGTCAACCGCGATGAATATCTGCGGCACCTGGACGGTCTGATTTTTGGCGAAGACCCGCGCCAGGGTTACGTCAAGGACAGCGTTTTCTATCATCCCCAGATGACCTTTCAATTCCCCGTTCCAGCTAACTGGAAAGTTAACAACACCGCTTCTCAGGTCCAGATGATTTCGGCCGGTCAGGATGCGGCCATTATCCTGACCCTGGCCCAGGGCCAATCGCCCGACCAGGCGGCCCAGGATTTCATAACCAAAAACAAGCTCAATGTGGTCAGTTCCGACAGTCAGGCCATTAACGGCTTTCTCACCAGGCGCCTGCAGTTCACACTACAGACCGAAGAAGCCAATATCGCCGGCCTGGCCCACTTCATTCAAAAAGACAACCGGCTGTTAATGTTCCTGGGTTATACTGAAAGCGCAAAATTTAACAGCTATGCTCAGATTTTTTCCAGCACTCTCGGAGGCTTCAAACTGCTCAGCGACCCGGCCCGGATCAACGTCAACCCGGAAAAGATTAAGATAATCAAATCACCCCGGACTGACACCCTGGCCAATATCCTGAAATCATATAATTATGATGAGGCCCGACAGAAGGAACTGGCCATCCTGAACGCCCTGGGGCTTTCGGACAGGGTCCCAGCCGGAAGCCTGCTAAAGATTGTTTCTAAATAGACAGGCGGCCGAAAAAAACAGGAGGCACCTAAGTAAGCGCTTCCGGGAATCCATCCTTGTTTCAATGGGCCCGGTCCAGGCGCTGTTAACCGCTTGTTTGACTGTTTTGAAAATAAACTTCAACTACCCGAGAGCGGGAACTGCGCGTTGCTCTCCATTCTTAATAGACGGGCCAGGCGGGCCCGGTTATAGCGCTGGACGATAATACAGGGCAGGTTGACCGCCAGGGCATAGGCAATCATGATCAACTCCACCCACCACTTGTTCCACAGTAAAAAGACCGGTGCTCCAGTCATGGTCAGCCAGTGAGCGAATTCGGCCCGGCAGGTTTCGACATAAAAAGCTTCCAGGTATTCCCGGTTTCTCATTTTGAGTTGTTTCTTGGCAAAGCCGGGCTTGAAAAAATCGCCGAAATCGGGTAACCAGCTCTTCCACACTCTGACCCCGAGCCTTTCGTAAATCAGCCCTTTTCCCGCAGTTTCAAATCTCCGCAGGCGGTAAAGACCGTGCTCCGGGCGGAATGAAGACCTGGGTCTTTTAGCGGCCAGGTAGCCGGCCACAAAATGGATGACTGGCCACAGACCAAAATTCAGAACAAGTATTAAGGTCGGACTGAGCTCCAGCAGTCTCAATTGGACGGCCCTTTCTGCTTTCTCGGTCTTAGCTTAATCCGGCGCCCCTTCCAGTTAACGTATCCGAGAATATTGGTATAAATCAGCGACCGCAAGAAAATAAGGATGAAGAAGGCCAGGTTGAAGGGATAAAGAATGACTGACCATAGCCCAAAATTTCCCAGCGGGCGCAGGAAAAAATAAATCTGCACTGAAAACAGGAGGTAAAGAATTAGCCCGATCTTTAAGAGAAGATTATGGCCGGTGGCCAGCCCCTTAACCATGTCCACCGGTCCGCTCATAGCCCCCGTCACCCAGCCGAAAGTAACCAAAAAGAGCCACAACCCGGTTTTGCCCGCCCCGGTGGCGAAATTTTTGGTCCAGCCTTCAACCAGCTGCTTGAGACCTCCCGGGTACATGCGGAAATTAATCACTCCCCGGCCGGCAAAACAATGCACTCTATAACCCTTTTTACGGGCCAGCCTGGCCAGGGCCAGGTCCTCAATTATTTCGCCCTTTATGGCTTCATGACCGCCGAGGGCAAAATAATCGGCCCGGGAGCAGATAAAACAGGGACCGAAAGCTCCCCGAGCTCTGTTCAGAGCGGGAACACATGAAGAAATATTCATATTTAAGAAAAGGATTAGGTTAAAAAAGGCAGAAAGCTTTTCATAAGGTTTTTCCATCCGATGGTAAGGCTGCACTGAAAAAAATCCGTCTGTGGCTTCATAAAGGCTCAAAAGTACTTCCAGCCCACCTTCTTCAAGACAGGTGTCAGCATCAAGGAAAATCAGGACGTCGCCGGCAGCCGCCCTGGCTCCTTCAAAACAGGCAAAGGCTTTACCGGTCCAGCCTTCGGGCAAGGGTGGCAATTTTATCAGCCTGGCTCCTCTTTCTTGGGCCACCTGGGCGGTAAGGTCGCAGGAATTGTCATCAACTACTATGATTTCAGCGGGCTTTAGCGACTGGCGGGCCAGAGAGTCAAGCAACTTCCTCAAATTCTGTTCTTCATTTCTGGCCGGGATGATGATGGAGACAGAGGGCGGTTCGGTGTTGAGGGGAAGGTCGCAGTCAGGCCATTCCTGCCTTTGAGGCTGGCTCTGTTTTCTGACCAACGGGATTTT
>JANLGB010000132.1:1670-3076 GCA_024653405.1 Candidatus Saccharicenans sp. | reverse complement strand
TACAGAGGAACAGGAAAAGCAAAGCCCAGAAAAAAAACGGCAGCAGGAGTTTTGGGTCGGGTATCATCCATCACTATTTTAATATAAAAGTTAGAAGCAGCAAACAGGTTTTTCTATTTCCAAATTCTTTTTTATTTTTATTTACTTAATATTATTTGCTTATTGATAACATTTTTATGTAAGATAAATTCGAAGGGAGGGAGAAAATGAGGCGCAATCAACTGATCGGTCTGAGTCTTAGCGTGCTACTGGCATTATTCGTCCTGGCCGGAAGCCTGGAGGCTCTGACGCCGAGAACTTTGGGCTTCAAGATAGGTTATACCCGAAACCAGCTGCGAGGCCAGGATACCGGCCCTGGTATTGAAGTTACCAAGATTGCCACCAACGGTGTAACCATCGGCCTGGTGGGCAACATCAAGATCCTGGATTGGCTCTTTTTCCAGCCGGAGGTGCTTTATTTTCAGAAGGGAGGAAAGTATGATGTACAGGTGCCGCTGCCGATCTCCATTCCCGGTTTCCAGGTCAACGTCATAGATACCAGGTCGTTGGAATACCTGGAGATTCCTTTGATGCTGAAAGTGGCGCTGCCTGTGAAGTGGCGGGTCAAACCGACTTTCTTGACGGGCCTGTCCGCAGGATTGAAGCTGAGGGGCAGCCTGGAGAACAACGTTAATATCACCATTTCGGGCTACAATGTGCCCTACTTTCGAACCGAGGATATTACCAGCCAGCTAAATACCCTGGAGCTTAGCTACGTGATCGGAGGCGGGTTGGATTTTGAGGTCGGGCGCGGCAAACTGGCAGTGGACCAGCGCTTTTTCTTCGGCCTTAAGACCAATAAGTACGCCACAACAATTCCAGCTTCTTACTTTCAGAATATCGGAATCCCTGTTCCGACTGACATCGTCTATCGCCTGAACATGAATAACTATGTTTTCCGCGTGGCCCTGACCTATTTCTTTTAAGGAGCAAGGCGCAACCCATTCTCTTATTTCCGAAAGGCCCGGGTCGCGCCTCATAATTCTGGCCATTCATCTCAAAGGAAAAATCAAGAGCAGAAACATAAAAATGTCAGTTTCTGAATAACAAGAACAGATAATAATTGTCTTCGAGTCCGGCTCTGGATTACCGTATTTTTTCTTGATTACCAGGCTTTTAAGTTAACCCGTACCAGCTAATCCTGACTGGCGCCATATAATTCTGGGAGCTGAGACAAACAGGAATTGTGGCGAGCAATAAGCCCGGACCTTACCCGGTAGAAATCAGGAAATATTGATTAAGGCTGCTTTTTGCAGTTATCACAGCAGGCCTTTAAGAAACGGTCCATCAACTACGATTGGGTTCTTTTGTCTTCTGATTGATTTTATCCTGGCTTTTGGCCCAAAATGAATTAAAGGTCAAATTAA
>JANLGB010000132.1:0-1660 GCA_024653405.1 Candidatus Saccharicenans sp. | reverse complement strand
TAAAGCAGGGGTAGGAGATGAAAAGAATTTTAGCTTTTTTGCTGGTAATTTTTTTAGGCCTGGGATTCCTGCTGGCTCAAACAGCTAACAAAAGCAAAAACTATAAGTATCTGGGCAAACTATCAGCCAACCAATATGATCCCGAATCAGTCAACAATAAATTCGGCCAGTACGGAAATCCATATGGCGAAACCATCAACAATCCCTTTTCTAAATTCTGAGGTTGCTTGCTGGCCAGTCCGAAAAGAACTCTTCAACCGGGTAGAAGCTTGGCTTAAAATTAAAATGACGATTAATAATAACAGGCCGATAATTCGGTCAGTCTTGTTTGAAGGAGGGACAAATGAACAGAAGAAATTTCTTAAAGGGAGCAGTGGCCGTGATGCCGGCCATGGCTGGAATGGGAACGAAACTGGCTGGCCGGGTCGCGGGCAGGGCTGCTGAAGGAAGATGGCAAAGGTCGGAGAACACCAAGGAGGCACAGGAGTTGAAAGTAAAGGAAGCAAAGGAAATAAAGGAGCTCAAACCGATTGAGCTGCCGAAGCCGGAAAAAGCTGGAGGCAAGACAATTCTCGAGGCCCTGTGGCTGAGGCGGACCAACCGGAATATCAAGCCTGACCCGCTGGAGCCTCAGGTTCTTTCCAACCTACTCTGGGCCGCCTTCGGAATTAATCGGGGTGAAGGCAGTATGATCAGGGGCAAGCCGGGCCGGACAGCCGCTTCCGCCAGCAATTCCCAGGAAATGGACCTGTACGTGGCCCTGCCGGAAGGGGTTTATGTCTATGAACCGGTAAAACATCTCCTGATGCCGGTGGTGGCCGGAGATTTTCGGGCCAGGGCCGGACGCCGCCAGGGTGGAGCCAACGCCCCGGTGAGAATTTTCTTCGTGGTCGACCTGAGCCGCTACGTGCTGGAAGGTCAGCCCGACCCGCGGATTAAGGACCCGGAAGTCCAGAAATCGTATTACTACGTGGCCACGGGCCTCATCGCCCAGAACATTTACCTTTATGCGGCCTCAAGCGGCCTGGCCGCCTGGTTCCACAACTGCGACCGCGAGAATACGCCAGCAGAGTTCAAGCTCCGTCCGGAGCAGAAGGTGCTGTTTGCCATGACCGTCGGCCACCCCGCCTGATAAAGGGGGACACACTACATATTTCCTATTTTTTTGGCAATTAATATGAAATTAAGTGGCGCCATTTATCTTGGCGCTTTGCCCTTGACAGAAAATAAGAACCCGGTCTCATAATCCAAGACTTCCAGTCCAGCCCCATGGATAAAAAAAATTATGTATGAGGCGAGTGCCAGTTCTCCCCTTTCTTCTGGAAAAGTAGGTGCCCGATAATCAACTTAAAAAGCCAAAGGCCGCAAAGAAAAACTAGAAAAATGCAGGAATTGGGAAATGGCCACGATTCTTATTGATTTTTCGCGGCCTCCGGGTTGAAGTTTATGCTTTACAAACAAAGGCTCAAATTTATATTATTTATATGCCTTAGTAAGATGATGCCTTAGTAAGAGTCGAGAAAAATGGGGAATGAGTATTGTGTCCCCCATTTTAAGGAGGAGAAAGGATGGCTGAAAGAACTCTTTGTCAGCTATTTGAAGACAGCGTCCAGAGGTTCCCGGACAATGTCCTCATGTGGGAGAAAAAGGACGGAAAGTA
>JANLGB010000131.1:658-6286 GCA_024653405.1 Candidatus Saccharicenans sp. | reverse complement strand
GGGTGAAGCGGCCAAGGTGGTGGTGGACAAGGACAATACCACCATCGTTGAGGGTAAGGGCAAGCACAGCGAAATCCAGGCCAGGATCAAGCAGATCCGGACCCAGATTGAAGAAACCACTTCCGACTATGACCGGGAAAAACTTCAGGAAAGACTGGCCAAGATGGTCGGCGGCGTGGCCCTGATCAAGGTCGGTGCGGCCACCGAAACCGAGCTTAAAGAAAAGAAAGCCCGGGTCGAAGACGCCATGCACGCCACCAAGGCGGCGGTGGAAGAGGGTATCGTTCCCGGAGGCGGCGTGGCCCTGCTGCGTTGCCAGAAGGCCCTGGAGAAACTGAACCTCGACGGCGATATGCAGATCGGAGTTCAGATCATCCGCCGGGCGATCGAAGAGCCGCTGCGCCAGATTGCCGAAAATGCCGGTCACGAGGGCTCGATCGTGGTGGAAAAGGTCCGGGAAATGAAACAGGATTTCGGTTTCAACGCCCTGACTGAAAAGTACGAAGACATGATCAAGGCTGGAATTGTTGACCCGACCAAGGTGGTGCGCACCGCCCTGCAGAATGCGGCCAGCATCGCCGGCTTGCTCCTGACCACCGAAGGTTGCGTGACCGAAATTCCAGAAGAGGAGAAGAAGCCTTCCTACCCGACCCCGTCCAGCGACATGTATTGAGAACTGAGAAACTTAATCGCAAAGACTGAGGCCGCTTTCAGGACCGCTGAAAGCGGCCTTTCTTTTTTGAGTCAGCCGGCGGGCTTATGGTATATTAGGCCCGTTGGAAACAGCCGTGCCTGAAGAGCTCGGATGAAAATTCTGGACCGTTATCTGCTGCGAGAAATCATCCCGGCCTTTTTCTTGTCCCTCGGTTTTATCATCCTGGTCATTCTGATGAACGAGCTCTTCTACCTGGCCGAGGTTTTCCTGACCAGGAAGGTGCCGCTGGCCACGGTTCTCAGGGTTTTGCTTTATCTGTTACCTTCCATCCTGGCCCTGGCGGTGCCCCTGGCTTTCATGGCCGGGGTGCTGGGCGGTCTCGGCCGGCTGGCCGGGGACCGGGAAACCGAAGCTCTTAAAGTCCTGGGCCTCACTCCGGCCCAGTTGGCCAGGCCGGTTTTTATCCTGGGGGTCAGCTTGTTTCTGACCTGCCTGTTCCTCACCCTGTGGCTGACCCCGGTGGCTAATTACCGTTGGATTCAGACCATGGTCAATTCCGTCCTGAACCGGGTCAAGCTGGATATCGAACCCGGGCAGTTTGTGGAATCACTGCCCGGGAGGGTCCTTTATATCCAGCAGGAAAACGAACCTGGTAACTGGCAGGGTGTTTTTCTCTACCAGAAAGGAGAAGCCGGGCAGGTGGAGATTATCGGGGCCGAGCGGGCCCACTGTCAACAGCAGCCGGAAAAGCTGGAAGCCTGGATTGTTCTGGAAAAAGGGCGAAGCTATAAATTTCAGCTCGATGACCCGGACAGCCTGGGCCTGATGGAATTTGAGAAAAGTGAGCAAGCCCTGAATTTAAAAAGTCTGAAACA
Organism: Candidatus Saccharicenans sp.; assembly: GCA_024653405.1. GTDB lineage: Bacteria > Acidobacteriota > Aminicenantia > Aminicenantales > Saccharicenantaceae > Saccharicenans. The sequence goes on along the minus strand of JANLGB010000131.1, from coordinate 4,756 downwards.
GGATTTTTCACTGGAAAAGAAGAGCCGGGAGAAAAATATCAAGGAACTGTGGCTCGACTGGAAGCGATGGCGGGAGAAGGAGGCCCCGGAAAGACGGCTGACAGTTCTCGAAATTCACAAGCGGTTGAGCCTGCCGGCTACCTGCCTGGTTTTTGTCCTGCTGGGGGTGGGCCTGGGCTGGCGGCGCTGGCCCGGGGGTCGGCTGGGTGGTTATGGACTCGGCTTGCTCCTGATACTGGCCTATTATTTTCTCCTGGTCAACGGCGAGCAGCAGGCCCTGGCCGGAATCCTGGCCCCCTGGCTGGCCATGTGGTTACCCAACATCCTCATCTTCCTGGCCGGATTTTATTTCTTTTTCCTGGTAAAGAGAAAAAATTATAGTCAGGGTCATCGGCTACTGGCTGCCTGGAGAAAAATCAAAGGTTGGCTGGCCGGGCTCCGGGTTTTTTCCCGGGAAAGCCAGGAACGACAGCCAAAAGCCCCCATCCCTTTTCCCTCCCTGGTCGACCATTACGTGTTTTCCCGGTTCTGGTGCTGGTTGGTTCCGGGGTTCCTGGGGCTGGTGCTGATTGCTTCCGTGTTCACCTTCCTGTTAAGGCTGGAGATGCTCAGTGGCCGGCAGAAGACTTTTAAGGGCCTGCTGGCTTTCACCTGGTTCAAGCTGCCGGAGCTGTCTCTCTTCAGCCTGTTGCTGTCGCTGGTGACGGCGGTGGCTCTGAGTCTGGGTCTTTTTTACCGCAGGAAGGAAATCCTGGCTTTCATTTCCTCAGGCCTGAGCTTCCAGCGGCTGGTTCGCTCCTTGCTTCTTTTCGGGCTGGTTCTGGTGCCACTGCTTTTTATATTCCAGGACAGGGTTCTCAGCCGCAGTAATTTCCGGGCGGAGGAAATCTGGGCCGGTCTTTCTGACCGCCCGGTAAGAACGTTCAGCTATCTCAACCGCTACTGGTTGCGGTCCGGGGAAAATGGGAACTTCTATCATTACCAGCTGCTGGTCCCCGAAAGGCGGCTTCTGTATCGCCTGCTCTTCCTGGAAACAGAAAAGAATCAATCTGGCTTCAGGCGGGTGATCTTTGCCCGGGAAGCCCTTATTGAAGATGGAGGTTTAGTCCTCCGAAACGGTTGGGAAAGGACTTTTAGCGGTCAGAGTTCCACCCTGAACCGGTTTGTTGAGACCTTCCTTGACCTGCCCGGGGCTGGGGGCTTTTTCCTCCGGGAATGGAAAGAACCGGCTACCATGAACAGGGCTGAGCTCAGACAGTACTCACGCGAGATGGAAGAATCGGGCCTGCCGGCCGGGCGCTTTCGGCTGGAGGCCGAGTTCCGCCTGGCCTTTTCCCTGTCGGGGCTGGTGCTGATTCTCCTGGCCTGCGCCATTGCCGGCTGGCTTGGTCCCCGGGGATTTCTCTGGCCGCTGGCGGCCAGCCTGGCCGGGGTCTTTCTCTACTGGCAGAGCCTGGCTATCTTCCGGAGCCTGGGGCTGGCCGGCTGGCTGGGACCTTTTCTTGCAGCCTGGGGCCCACAGATCATATTTCTGCTGCTGGGAGTTTATCTGTTACTTAGAAGCAGAACCTGAGGGCCGGGACTTCACATCTTGTATTTGCCCAGGTCTTCGGGCTTGAGACTTTCCAGCCACTGCTTGAGCTTTTCTGAATTTTCCAGGTTTTCTTCGCTCTTCAGGCTGTGGGCTTTTTTGATGACTTCTTCATCCACGTAGACCGGGGCATTAAGCCTGAGGGCCAGGGCAATGGCGTCAGAGGGCCTGGAGTCAATCAGGTAAGGGATGTCGTTATGACGGCAATAGATGATGGCATAGAAGGTATTATCCCGGACATCATTAACCACGACCCGGTCAACCGCAATATGAAGCTGGTCCAGGAAATTCTTGATGAGGTCGTGGGTCATCGGGCGGGGGGTGGGAATGCCTTCCAGGCTGAGGGCGATGGCGTTAGCTTCAAAGACGCCGATCCAGATGGGCAGGATCCGGTCAGAAAGGGGGTCTTCCAGGACGACGATGGGCATCCTGGAAACTGGGTCCACCACCAGACCCTTAATTTTCATCAGAATTTCCATACCATTCTCCCTCTTTCTTTACAAAATTAATATAGGTTCCAGAGCAGGGGTTGTCAAGGAAAAGCTGGAAGCGGGAAGGCGGGGGCCGGCAGTATTTTCGGCGCCCAGCCCAGCTTGTGGTATAATAAAAATAAAGAAAGTCCATGACAAAAATCGAAGCAAAAATCTATTGGGCTTTTCTTCCCCTGCTACTGGTTTTTACCCTTCTTGTCGGCTGTAGCAGCAGCCGGCTGGAGAAAACCCTCAGCCCGGAAGAGAAGGAATTTTTATCAACCGTCAGATATACCATCACCCCTGAGGAAAGAAAGATCTTCCTGCAGCTGCCGTCCAGTGAAAGAAAAAATTTCATGGAAGAGTTCTGGAAACGTCGGGACCCGGTGCCGGAGACGACCATCAATGAATTCAAAGAAGAGTATTTCATCCGGATTAACCAGGCTAATAAACTCTTTAGCGAAGGTGGCAAACAGGGCTGGCTCAGCGACCGAGGACGTATCTGGGTAACGCTCGGACCCCCGGACCACCGGGAAACTTATCCCCGCGGCCAGAGTTTTTACGGCTTCCCGGTGGAAATCTGGCACTACGGGTTTTATCAGATATATTTCATCGACCGCTTCTGGAATGGCAATTACCAGTTAGACCCGGCCAGTGCCCAGCAGATTGCCGAAATCACCCAGACTCAGGTTAACTGGAATCAACCCGGTGGCCGGATGTTTGCGGGCAGCCGGGCCATGGATTTTGAGGTCAGGCTGGAGCGGGTGGGAGAGGGGCAGGGCCGGATTGTGGTCAGCCTGCCTTACAATCAAATCTGGCTTAAGGCCCGGCAAGACAGGTTAGAAACGGTGATCGAAGTAAAGATTGAAATAGAAGATTCTGCCGGGAAGAAAATCCGGGAGGACAGCCGGGCGGTAGAAATTTCGCTGACCCCCGAGGAATTGAAGGACAGGTTCAATCAGACCTACGACCTGGAATTCCAGTCTGAAATCAGCGGCCAAGGCCCTTTCAGCCTCACGGTGACAGTAAATAACAAAACCGAGAATAAGAAATCAGAAAAGAAACTCAAGTTCGATTTCTGAGAATGTTATTGCCGGTAGAATAACAGAAGACAGGCCCTCAGCGGGAAGAGTTGACGAGCTGCTGTCCCTTGCGGGCATACTCGTCCGAGGCAGCATAGTTTCCCAGGCGGTTGTAAAGGTCGGCCAGGAGAAAATAGCCCAGCGGCAGGTTTTCCTTTTCCGGTTTAAGTTCCAGGCCCTTTTTCACCAGCTCTATGGCCTCCTGAAAACGCTCGCCCCGCCTCAGATAAATCCGGGCCAGGTAAAAATAGGTCAGGGGAAAATTGGGGTCAGCCTGCAGGGCCCACTGCAGGGTTTCCAGCTCTTCCTGCTCCCGGTGCTGCAGCCGGTAAAGTCGGGCCAGGTTGAACAGGGCTTTGAAGTGGCTGGGGGAGTCGGCAATCTCCTGCTGGTAAAGCTCCATGGCCTCCTGCAGCCGGTTCTGTTTTTCATAGAGCTGGGCCAGGTTATAGCGCAGGTTTAACAGGGTCGGGTTGAGTTCCCGGGCGGCCTGCAGATGCTGTTCGGCGCAGGCCAGGTCGTCGCGGTTGAGGCAGATGGCGGCGATGGCATTGTGAGCTGAGGCTGAGCGCGGGTTTTTCTTCAGACATTCCTCAAAATAGGGCCGGGCTTTATCGTAGTTACCCCTCAGGGCATAGAGCGTTCCCAGCACGTGGTAGAACTGCGGGTCGTCGAATCCCCGCTGCACCTGGTCCTGGATGAACTTTTCGGCCAGCTCCAGCCTGTTCAGGGCGGCATAACAATTGGCCACGTTGATCACGACGAAGGAATCGTCGGGCTTTAGTTCTAAGGCCCGGGTGAAGGCTTCCACCGCTTCCTGGAATCGGCGGGCCTTGAAATAGACGTTGCCCAGGGCAAAAAAGCCGTCGCTGATGGTCGGGTCTTCTTCCAGGATTTTTTTCAGGATAGCTATGGCTTCCTCAAAGTTTCCGGTCATGCCCGTGAAACGGGCATG
>JANLGB010000131.1:0-648 GCA_024653405.1 Candidatus Saccharicenans sp. | reverse complement strand
TTTCACGGGCCCGGGAGATTTCGTTGAAGATGTTAATCTTATCTTTCGGGTCGGCCAGTTTTTTACCGGCCAACTTGGAGGGGTCGACGAAAGAACCGAGGTAGCCCAGGGCAGCCAGCTTTTCCCGGGTCTCTTCATCCACCGAAGCGAAGTCGGGTTCGATGGCCCGGTCTCCGGCCTTTTTCTCAAAGTCTTCAGCCAGCCTGGTCAGCTCCTGGTAGACATTTTTTTCAATATAAACCAGGTTCTTCTGCTCCTCCGGGTCGTTTTTGAGGTCATAGAGCTCAGGTACCGGGGCGATGATCAGCTTATAGCGGTTATTCTGGAAACTGCGCAGTTCAGACCAGCCGTAGTGGTAGCGGGGGTAGAAAGTCTCGGAATAGGCCAGGTTATCGGCTGGTTTTTTCCGACCGCCGAAATACCTGACCAGGCTCTGGCCCTGGACTTCGGGCGGGACAGCAAGACCGGTCATCTCCAGCAGGGTGGGCATGATGTCGGCCAGGGTGACTACCCCAGAATAGGTCCGGCCCTGAAATTTCTGGAAGGGGATGATGAAGATGAGGGGAACGTGGATGGCTTCCTGGTAAACGAAGAAACCATGGGTGGTCTCGCCATGCTCTCCCAGGCTTTCGCCGTGGTCGGAAGCCA
>JANLGB010000130.1:506-6305 GCA_024653405.1 Candidatus Saccharicenans sp. | reverse complement strand
CCAGGAAGTCAGCCAGAATTTCGAAGTCAAGCCTGACCCCAGGCTGAAAGTTGACCTGGCCGTGCTGAAAGCTAATTATGAGAAAGCCAAAGAAGCCCAGAAGCTATCCAGGACCCTGCAGCAGGTGAACCAGAGGCTACAGCAGACCCAGCGGGCCCTGCAGACCATCAGGGAATTTTCCCGGGGACAGAGAAACCAGAAAATGATGGAAGTGATGAAAAAACTGGATGAAGTTGAAAAAAGGCTCAAGGACCTGAATGATGCCCTCAACCCCACCCCGCCGCGGCAGGGAATGGCCGATAGGTCATCGGGCTTGATGTCTCAGGTCAACAGTGCTGTCAGTGGCCTGACTTCGGCTGGCTATGAGCCAGTGACCCAGCCGGCCCAGGTTAAATATGAAAAGGCCAGGGCCAGGCTGGAAGGCTTTGTCCGGCAGGTTAATGAATTTTATGAGAAGGATGTGGCCGGGCTCAACAAGTTGCTGCAGGAAGCCGGTTTTACCCTGTTGCTGAACTATCCTCCAATAAAGATGGATTAAGACGGCACCGGAAGGAAGAAAATAATTCAAGTCCAAAGCCGAGGGTAGAGCCTAACAGTTATATTCCAGGGGCGGCTGGCCGGCCGCCCCTTTTCTTTTTCTGGACAAAATGTTGGGGAGTCCTAGTCCAAGGGAAAAACACTATACGAAGTAGCCTGGATGAAACTTGAGTTGTTCTTTCTTGCCTGTAACAAAAGGGGATGATAAACACAGAAAAATCCCATCCCACCCCTGGAGCGGGGATTTTTGATAATTTTGGTTCGTTTTGGACTTCCCGGGGAACATATTGATTATGATGATTAAAAAATACTAAAATTAAGACCGATTTTCTGGAAGGAGGTAGGGAATGAAGAGACTATCAACTCTTCCGGAAACCAGGCGCTTATTAAAAACATACATCTTGGTCCTGTTGGCATTAGTTTTATCTTTTAACTGGATGATGGCCGGGGAGGTCTGGTTCAACCTGCATGGCGGTCTCAGCCTGCCGAACTTGAAGGGCGGCACCAACGAGCTCAGCCAGGGATATACCTCAAGGAAAGCTCCCTATTTCGGTCTCGGCCTGGAGTTCAGGCTTAGTCCTTCAGCTTTCTTAAAAACCGGGCTCATTTATTCCTCCCAGGGCGGACAGAGGAACGGCCTGCAACCGCTGGCTCCTGACCAGCTCTCGGGGCTGCCCGTTCCTCCTGGAGTTACCCTGTATGCCTATTTTCAGAACGAAACCATCCTGGATTACCTGGAAATCCCGGTAATGCTTGAACTGGTCACCGGTCAGAGTCCGCAGTTTTTTGTCGAGGCCGGCATTTATGCTGGCTATCGGGTCAGGGTCAAGACGGTGACCAGCGGCACCAGCCTGATTTACCTTGACTCCGCTGGCTCCATCCCCATCGACCCCAGCCTGCAGGTTCCTTTTGATGCCGAAACGGATGTCAGCCAGGAAATCAACCGCTGGAATTACGGCCTGTGCAGCGGGCTGGGACTGAAAGTGCCGGTCGGTTCGGGCCAGGTGTTACTCGGAGGTCGGTTCAATTATGGACTGGCCAACATCCAGAGCCATCCAGAAATAACCGGTAAAAACCGCTCCGGCGGGTTGATGCTAACCCTGGGTTACATGTTTCGTCTCTGATCTATAATTAATTCACCGCTTCGGAGCCTGCTCCAGGTTTATGGGGGTCTCGAAGACTTCACCCTCCAGCCCCCATTAATCTATCGTGGCCACAGTGAATGATCATCAGAGCAACTCTATGTTGTAATCTTCAGTTGTAAATATTTGAAAGCAATTATGCCCGGACTACCTTGGAGGTCTATTGTTTGTAGCGATCGGAGACTATAATATTATCAGCATGAAAAGATCAGTCCTTGTTCTTCTTCTTTCTCTCTGGTTGTGTAGCCCGCTTTTCCCGGCCAGACTGAGATTCGTGGTGGTCTCTGACACCAATCCCGATTTCTTGAGCCAGAGAGATTTCTCTGTTTTCGAAAAAATCATTGAGCAGACGAACGCCCTCAAGCCCGACCTGGTAATTAACACCGGGGATTTAATCTATGGTTACGGCCTGAAGAACACCCAGCCCCAGTGGGCTAGGTACCTGGAAATCATTAAAAGGGTGGAAGCACCCTATTACCAGATACCAGGCAACCACGATGTCTTTAATAACCGAGCCAGGAAGACCTACCTGGAGATTTTTCAAAGGACTTACCTGTCCTTCGATTTCGGTCGTTATCACTTTGTCCTCCTCGATAACCTGGAAGATGGACTCTGGGGGAAAATAGGACCGGAACAGCTGGCCTGGCTGCGGCAGGACCTGGCCAATCCCTCTTGGGAGATGGCTTTTGTTTTTGTTCACGTGCCGGTCTGGGATATGAAGGCCAAAAATGTCGGGCTGGAGTGGCGAGAGTTCTGGTTTACCACCATCCATCCGCTTCTGCTGCAGTCCGGGGTCAGGGCCGTTTTTGCCGGCCATAACCATCGCTTCGGACCGACCAGGATTTATGATGGCCTTTTCTACTATATTGCGGGCGGGGGCAGTCCCAGTTTGCACAAGGATTATCTCAGGGCTGGGGGACGCAATTTTTTCCTGCTGGTGGAAGTGACCGATAATGGTTTTAAGGTTAACGTGGTCATGGAGAACCGGATAATTTCAGATTCCGAGGCGGACATCCTGAAAGATCTTTTTGCCCCTTATTATTACCAGCCCGGGATAACCGGCAACGCCCGGTAGCTTTTGACTTTTTCGGGCATTAGCTTTAGCTTAAGGGTAATTAAGATTGGTTATGAAGGAGGCTTTATGTCTGACAAATCGCGCCTGGTGACTTTCCTTTTTTGCTGGTTGTTTGGCATTTTCGGCGGGCATCGTTTTTACGTGGGCAAGACCGGAACCGGACTGGTCTGGCTGTTCACCCTGGGCTGCCTGGGAATCGGGGTGCTGGTTGACCTGATCATGATCCTGCTGGGGAAATTTTTCGATGCCCAGAACAAGCCGGTCCTGGCCTGGTTCAGAAATTGTGATGCCGAAGGCAAGGTCCTGAGTTATTCAGTCTGATGAGACTTGGCAGGGGCCAGGCCCCTTAAAAGTCTAAGTGGCTGAGGCTTCGAGGCTTTTCTTCCAGGTGGTAGATGATAATTGACTGGAAGACTCGTCCCAGCTGTTTCCAATCTTCCGCCCGGAGCTCCAGGCTCGGGGCGGCTTCGGGGGGATTTCTCTTCATCCAGTCGATGGCCTGGACCAGGGCCGGCCTGATTTCTATTTTTTTATCCCGGGAGCATTTCGGGCAGAGTACCCCGTCCTTTTGAGGTTCCAGCCAGGCCTGGTGGGCAATGGGTTGCCGGCATTTCTGGCAGCTCCGGAAATCCGGCAGGATGCCATTGATTTTAAGAAACCAGTACTCAAAGTACCGGGCCAGGTAGGGGAGCGACTGCCCGGCGCCGGCCGCCCTGATCAGGCTGAGCAGAAGTCGGTAGAGTTTTTCTTCGACAGCCCGATAAGGTGAGAATTTTTCTGTCAGCTCGGCCAGGTAGGAGAATAAACAGGCTGTCTGGGGATCCCGGCAGATGTCGAAAGCTGATTCCAGCAGGTCACAGTTACTGATGGTCACCAGGTCGTGCCTTTCCTTCTCGTAGTAAAAGATCCTGACGACGGAGAATGGTTCCAGGCTGCTGCCGAAACGGTTGTTAAACTTCCTGGCGCCCTTGGCTATTCCCCGGACCAGTCCCTTTTCCCGGCTGAAAAACACCACCAGCTTGTCCTGTTCGGCAAAGTTCTGGGTCCTGAGGATGATGGCTTCAGACTGGTCTATCGGCATGACCGTGGCTCATATTCTTGGCAATGGAATTGGTCGTTCTTTTCCGAATCCTATTCCGGGGCTTTTCCCTGGTCCAGAAATTCGGTCCAGTTGTCCCGGGTGATGCGGATATTCTTGACCACCGCCCCTCTCTTGCCCAGAGGCTTACCGGGCTGGCCGTTCAACCGGAAACTGACCCCGCCGGCATTGCCCAAATTGATCACCAGCTCCGCTTCGGCCCGGACCTGGATTTTGAAACCCTCCAGCTTCAGGCCATCCACGATCAGGTTGCCGTCGGCATAAACCTGGATCCAGCAATCTTCGTCAAAGCTAAGTTCCAGCTGCAGCCCCTGGACCGACTGGGGCTGGAAGGCGACCTCGGTGGCTGTGGGTTCAGACGTCACCAGCGGTTCCTCGGCCGGGATGGTGACTTCGGCCTGAATTTTTTCCCGGGCCTTCCTGGCCTCAACATTCTTTCTGGTGGTTTGTATGGAAAGGTAAATAAGGAAAATAAAAAGGCACAGGACTATGACCGATAGGCTTATCCAGACTATCTTATCCAGTGGCAGTTCTTTCCTTTTCTCTTCTGGCTCTGGTTCAGATTTCTTTTCCTGGGAGACGAGATAGTACTTGATATTGTCGGCAGCCAGCTCTTTTTGGCCAGGAGGGCCTTTTTTGGCACCCGGTGGTTCCTGGGAGGGGGGCTTCAACCCGGGCAGGTCAAACTTTGGCAGCCAGTCTTCGGGTTTCAGGCCAATGGCCGAAATGTAGGCCTTCAGGATATGCCTGGTGAAGAAGCCTCCAGGAAGCAGGTCCAGCCGGTCGTTCTCAATAGCCTCCAGGTGGCGCAGACCTATCTTGGTCTGGAGAGAGATGTCCTTTAAGGAGATGCCCCGGGCTTCTCTTTCTTTTTGCAGTTCCTTGCCTATGATTTCCATCAGACCTTTTCAATTTTAATTTATGCCTCAATATCAGTCAAACAATTTATTCTTTCAGGTTAAGACATGGTATCCAGGATAAAGGGAGTACTAATCGGTCCCAACGAGGCGGAGTCGAACCAAGCTCGGCCGCCAAAAACGAGCTTCAGACTCTCAGGAACCTGGAGACCGAGGTGACACTCCCCAGGGTTCCGGTCACCACCCCGCCGGCAACCAACCAGGCTGCCTGTTCCAGGGTTAAGGGCCTGAGGCTGAAAAGTTCTCTAGCAGCACCGAGAGAGCTACCGATGTAAATCGGGAAGATTTTGATCAGGACAAACAGTATAAAAAGCGAGACCAGGCTGCCCAGCAGCCCCAGGACAAAACCCTCCAGCAGGAAAGGAATCCTGATGAAGGTATTGGTGGCGCCTACCAGCCGCAGGATTTCTATCTCGTTTTTCCGGGCAAAGACGTTCAGCCTGACCACGTTGGAGATGATGAAGAAGGAAGCCAGAATTAGGATGCCCCCCAAAAAGAAGCCTACGGCCCGGACAATCCGGCTGAGGGACTCCATCTTTTCCACCCATTCCTGGTTGAACTGGACGTCGGTCACCCCTTTCAGGCTCTTGATCTTTTCCATGAAATAGACAATGGCCTGGAGGCTCAAAATTTTTTCCTTGAGCTTGACTTCAAAGGAAGGAGGAAAGGGGTTGGATTTAAGGTTGTCTATGATTTCCTGGAGCTCGGGGAAATTGGCCCGGAAGCGACCCAGAGCATCAACTGGAGAAACAAAGGTTACCTGGTCCACCAGCTCCGAGGCCAGAATCTGGGACTTGATGAATTCCAGTTCCCCGGGCTTCAGGTTCCGGTCGAGGAAGAAGGAAATGGCCAGGTTGTTAGACAACTGCTGCCCCAGGTAGGTCAGGTTGTTGGACAGAGCCAGGAAGATGCCGATGACCAGGAAGGAAAACCCGATGATCAAAACGGAAACCAGGTTGCGACCGCGAAAGGTCCAAAGATTGCTGCCGGCGGCCTTGACCAGGTACCAGAGCTGTCGGAAAATCACTG
>JANLGB010000130.1:0-496 GCA_024653405.1 Candidatus Saccharicenans sp. | reverse complement strand
TGCCCTTCTGCAGGAAAAAGATTTTATCCCCGAAGTGGCGGATGAGCTCCCGGTCGTGACTGCCGATGATGACCGTGGCTCCCTGTTTATTAATTTCCTTGAAAATGGACATGATTTCAAAAGCCAGCTCCGGGTCCAGGTTGCCGGTGGGTTCATCGGCCAGCAGGATGGAGGGATTGTTGACGATGGCCCGGGCAATAGCCACCCGCTGCTGTTCGCCATATGACAGCCTTTGGGGAAAGTCCCACATCTTGTGGTGCAAGTTAACCTGGCGCAGGGCATTAAATACCCGTCGCCTGATTTCCTTGTAAGGCAGGCCAAGGATCTGCAGGGGTATGGCCACGTTATGAAAGACCGACTGGTGGAAGAGCAGCCGGAAATCCTGGAAGACTATACCCATGGTTCGACGCAGCTTGTAGATTCGGTGGTCGGGAATTTTCAGGATATTGACTCCGTCGACCAGGATCTGACCCTCGGTCGGAAATAATTCGCGGAA
>JANLGB010000012.1:13059-19335 GCA_024653405.1 Candidatus Saccharicenans sp. | reverse complement strand
TCGGGCTGAGTACCGGCTGGCTGCCAGCCGGTACTCAGCCCGAAAACCGCCCGGGAATTGGTCAACCTGGTCTTGAGGCAGGTGGTGGAAAAGGGCACGGGCAGAGAGGCCGGTCTACCCGGGTATGTCCTGGCCGGTAAAACCGGCACCGCCCAGAAATACGACCCGGAACTCAGAGCCTATTCCAGTTCCAGGCACGTAGCTTCCTTTGCCGGGTTTGTTCCGGCCGACCACCCCCTGATTTCCATGATGGTAGTCATAGATGAACCGCATGGGCAGTTTCATTACGGCGGGCAGGTGGCCGCCCCGGTCTTCCGGGAAGTGGCCCGAAAAGTCCTCCTTTACCTGAATCAGCTGCCCGAAAAAGTATCCGACCGGATGATTCTGGCCCGGAAAGAAAGTCTGTCCTCGGGAGTGCACGACTGAGATGAAGCTGGCAGAACTTTTGAAGGAAGTCCGGGTGGTTAGCCTGTATCTGTGCGGCGACCCCGACATTACCGGAATTGCCTATTCTTCCCGGCAGGTGGAACCGGGAAACATTTTCGTGGCCATTAAGGGGGAGCGGCTGGACGGTCATGATTTTCTGGGAGAAGCCCTCGAACGTGGAGCGGCGGCGGTAGTCTCAGAACGCCCGCGGCCGCCCGAGCTGGATAAAACCTGGGTCCAGGTGCTGGAAGCCAGGGAAGCCCTGGCCTTGCTAGCTGTCAATTTTTACCGCCAGCCGGCCTCGGAGCTCAAGGTCATCGGAGTTACCGGGACCAAGGGTAAAACCACCATCACCTACATTCTGGAAGAAATGTTGAAAACGGCGGGGTACCGGCCGGGAGTGATCGGGACCGTGGACTACCGCTGGCCGGGGCACCAGTTTTCAGCCGAGAGGACCACGCCCGAAGCGCCCGATATCCAAAAAATCCTGCGACAGATGGTCGAGGACGGAGTCACCCACTGTCTGATGGAAGTTTCTTCTCACTCCCTCCAGCTCAAAAGGGTCTGGGGGATTGGTTTCGACGTGGCCATTTTCACCAACCTCAGCAGCGAACACCTCGATTATCACCAGACTATGGAAAACTACTTTGAGGCCAAGAAAAAGCTCTTTTTCCTGAATCACAAGCGGCAAGCTTCCATCGTCAACATCGATGACCCCTGGGGCGAAAAATTGCTGAGCGAATTGCCCATGCATACCATCAGCTTTGGCTTCAAGCCCGAAGCTGTCGTCCGGGCTGAGAAGTTCAGCATCAACCACGAGGGCATGACAGCCACAGTTTCTTCCCCGCTGGGTCGGCTGACTTTTACCTCAAGCCTAATCGGCCGGCATAATCTCTACAACTTCCTGGCAGCCATCTCAGCCGCCCTGGTGCTATCCGTTCCGGTCCCCGACATAGTCCGGGGCATCTCGGCCATCAAGAACGTGCCGGGTCGCTTTGAGAATGTGCCCAACGGCCTGGGAATAAAGGTCATAGTCGATTATGCCCATACCGACGCTTCGCTGGAAAATCTGCTCCAGGCGGTGCGCAGTCTCAATCCCAAAAAAGTCATCCTGGTCTTTGGCTGCGGCGGCGACCGGGACCGGCTGAAACGCCCGCGGATGGGAGAGGTGGCAGCCAGGCTGGCTGACTGGACCATTATCACTTCCGACAATCCCCGGTCCGAGGAACCGGAAAAGATAATCGCTGAAATAGAACAGGGTTTTCACCGGGCCGGCTACAGCAATTACGAGAAAATCGTCGACCGCCGGCGGGCTATCGAAGCCGCCCTGGTCATGGCCAGGAAAGGCGACTGGGTAGTCCTTGCCGGTAAGGGTCACGAAAGCTACCAGGTCTTCAAGGACCGCTCGGTGCCCTTCAGCGATGTCGAAACCGCCAGAGAAATCCTGGACAGCCTGGAAAAGAAATCGGAGAAAAAATAGGATGAAGGGATTATTCCTGGGAGAGATAGCTAGGCTGACCGGTGGACGCCTGCTCCAGGGTCGGCCGGAGACTCTCATCCTGTCCTATATTTTCGATTCCAGGCAGGCTGCTCCGGGGGCCCTGTTTTTTGCCTTGAAAGACAAGAGAGATGGTCACGATTTCGTCCATGACGCTTACCAAAGAGGTGCGGCCGCTGCCTGCATTTCTGAAGATATAAAGGGACTGCCGCCCGATTTCGGCCTTCTTAAGGTTGATGACACCCTGGCTGCCCTGCAGACTCTGGCCACCAGACTGCTCGAACGCCAGCCGCTCAAGATTGTGGGCATAACCGGCAGCGTCGGGAAAACCTCCACCAAGGAATTCACCGCCCGGCTGCTATCAGAAAAATTCAGGGTGCTGAAATCACCGGGCAATTTTAACAATCAGATCGGCGTTCCCATTTCCATCCTGTCGCTAGACGGGTCCCAGGAAATTGCCGTGCTGGAAATGGGCATGAACCGGCGAGGAGAAATCAGTAAACTGACGGCCATCGCGCCACCCGATGTAGCTGTGATAACGGCCATCGCCCCGGTCCACCTGGAATTTTTCAGGGACCTGGACGAGATTGCCCTGGCCAAAAGGGAAATCCTGGAAGGTGCCCGGCCGGGAGCCCCGGCTGTGCTCAACGGAGACGACCCCCGGCTGAGGAAAATGGCTTCGGAGTGGCCGGGAGGCCGGGTGCTCTTCTATGGCTTCAGCCAGGACTGTTCAGTCCGGGCCTATAACCTCAGGCCCCTGGGTCTTGAAGGGCTCAGCTTTAACCTGGTTATGGGAAAGGAAAAGGCCGGAGTCAGGGTGCCTTTTCTCAACCGGGCCCTGGTTTCCAACCTCCTGGCGGCTTGCGCCGTGGCTCATTCTTTCGGACTAAATCTGGAACAGCTGCTCCCGGCCCTCAATGACCTGCCCCAGATTGAACACCGCGGGCAGCTCCTCAAATTAAAGAATGGAATCATAATTTACGATGATTCTTATAATTCCAATCCGCTGGCCCTGAGGCTGGTGCTCGAAAGCCTGAGCCAGGTTCCAGCCGCCAGGAAAATAGCCGTCCTGGGCGACATGCTGGAGCTGGGGCCGGAGGAACTCGCTTTTCACCGGGAGGTGGGCCAGACCATCCCGCAATATGGCTGGGATATCCTGGTGACCATCGGCCAGAAAGCCAGGGAGATGGTGTCCGGGGCTCTGGAAAGGGGTTTTGAAGCCGCCTCGGCTCATTCCTTCGACGGGGCCGAAGAAGCCACCGCCTGGCTCAAGACAGCCCTGCGACCCGGGGACCTGGTTCTGATTAAAGGCTCGCACGCCCTGGCTCTGGATAAAATTGTGGCCATTTTGGCCAAAGACAGGGAGGATTGAGGTGCTGTACTGGTTGCTGGTACCGTTGCGGGAATATTACTTTTTCTTTAATGTCTTCCGCTACATTACTGTCAGGACGGCTCTCAGTGGAATTACCGCCCTGCTGCTGATGTTCCTCCTGACCCCACTGTTCATCAGGTTTCTTAAAAAACACCAGGTTGGCCAGGAAATAAGAGAGGAGGGGCCAGCCAGCCACCTGAATAAAAAAGGAACCCCTTCCATGGGCGGGCTGATGATCATCGGGGCCACCCTGGTCTCTACCCTGCTCTGGGGCAACCTGGAAAATATCTACGTCTGGCTGGCCATGGGCGGGATGCTCTTCTTCGGAGCTATCGGCCTGACCGATGATTTGATCAAGTACCGTTCCCGGCGCTCACTCGGTCTGCGGCCGGCTCAGAAGCTGGTGCTACAATTCCTGGTGGCCGCCATCCTGGCCCTGGTCCTGGTGCTGATCGGACACAAGGGCCAGTTCAGCCTTAACCTGACCTTCCCCTTCTTCAAAGAATGGACTCCTTACCTCGGCTGGCTCTACTTGCCGTGGATCCTGTTCATCCTGGTCGGGTCGTCCAACTCGGTCAACCTGGCCGACGGTCTGGACGGTCTGGCCATTGGCTTGACCTTGATTGCTTCAGTGGCCCTGACGGCCCTGACCTATGTGGCCGGACACGCCGTCTGGTCCCAGTATTTGAACATCCTGCGAGTGCCACCGGCGGCCGAGCTGACGGTCTTCGTCGGAGCTCTGTCCGGAGCCTGTCTGGGTTTTCTCTGGTTCAACTGTCACCCGGCTGAAATTTTCATGGGCGATGTCGGGGCCCTATCGCTGGGCGGGACCCTGGGCCTCATCGCCATCCTGATCAAGCAGGAATTCTTGCTGTTTACCGTGGCCGGTGTTTTCATCCTGGAAGCCCTGTCGGTCATACTCCAGGTCTCCTACTTCAAACTCACCGGCAGCAAGAGAATTTTCCGCATGGCCCCGCTCCACCATCATTTTGAGCTGGTCGGCTGGCCGGAAGAAAAAGTGGTCATCCGCTTCTGGATAATCGGCATCATTTTCGCCCTGTTCAGTCTGACCACCCTGAAGTTGAGGTAAAGATGGAACTGAAGAATAAGAAAGTCCTGGTTGTGGGCTTCGCCCGAACCGGACAGGCCCTCTGCGATTTTCTCCTGGAAAAAGAAGTGGCCAGGCTGACGGTCAGCGATAAGAAACCCGAAAACCAGTTAGAAAAGGTCGAAGACTACCGGAAAAAAGGAGTGGAGTTTGACCTCGGACAACACCGACCGGAACTTTTCCTGGCGGCCGACCTGATCGTGGTCAGCCCGGGAGTGCCTCCCCTGCCGGAAATACTGGAAGCCCGGAACAGGGGGGTTAAGGTAATTTCAGAAATAGAGCTGGCCTACGAGTTTCTTAACTGCCGGCTGGTCGGCATCACCGGCTCCAACGGCAAATCCACCACCACCACCCTTATCTACCGCATCCTCAAGAACAGCGGTCTCAAGGTTCACCTGACCGGAAACATCGGCACTCCCCTAATATCTTTTGTCCACCAGAGCCGGCCCGACCACATTATCGTCACCGAAATCTCCAGCTTCCAGCTGGAGTTCACCGAAAAATTCCGGACGGACATCGCCGTTTTCCTGAACATTTCGCCCAACCACCTGGACTGGCACCAGACCATGGAAAATTACATCCGGGCCAAGAAAAAGCTATTTGACCAGCAGCAACTCGGCGATGCCGCCATCCTCAACCGCGACGACCCGGTTCTCTGGACCTGGAACCGTCAGAAAAAATCAGAACTCTATGCTTTCAGCCGAAAGCATAAAGTACCCCGGGGTTGCTACCTCA
Source organism: Candidatus Saccharicenans sp. (assembly GCA_024653405.1). Lineage (GTDB taxonomy): Bacteria > Acidobacteriota > Aminicenantia > Aminicenantales > Saccharicenantaceae > Saccharicenans. The sequence continues at coordinate 14,196 of JANLGB010000012.1, read as the reverse complement.
AGAACTCAACAATCTGGTTGAAGCTTGAGGAAGAACTTCCGGTTATAAAAACCAAGGACATCAAGCTGAGAGGGGTGCACAACCTGGAAAACGTCATGGCTGCTGTTGTTGCTTCCCGACTGGCCGGTGCGAGTCTGCCGGCCATCCGGCAGACCATCAGAGACTTCAGGGGGTTAGAACACCGACTGGAAGAAGTCCGAACCATAAACCGAGTCCTGTTCGTGAACGACTCCAAAGCTACGACTGTGGCTGCCACTGTTAAAGCTGTTCAGTCCTACTCCCGTCCAATCGTCCTAATCCTCGGGGGGCGCGACAAGGGGGGAGATTTCTCCCCCCTGCGTCGCGCGTTAAAAAACAGAGTCAGGAAAATTCTTTTAATCGGTGAAGCCCGGGAAAAAATTAAGAAGGCCCTGGCCGGAGCCTTTCCCCTGGAAGAAGCAGCCAGCTTCCGAGAGCTGGTGGAAAAGGCTTACCAGGCGGCCCGGCCGGGAGATGTGGTCCTGCTGGCCCCGGCCTGCACTTCCTGGGACATGTTCAGGAATTTTGAGGAACGGGGCCGGCTGTTCAAGAAAGAGGTCAATTACCTGGCCAGGAAACTGGCCTCCAGGAAGAAGGGCTGATGGAAGCTTTTAAGAGATTTGCTTTTGACAAGGTGTTGCTGCTGAACACTCTGCTGCTCCTCATCCTGGGCATCATCATGGTCTTCAGCTCTTCCGCCATCCTGGCCGGAGAAAAATACAGACAGAGTTTTTACTTCCTGACCAATCAGATCCTGGCTGCCGGGTTCGGCCTGGTGCTGCTCTTAATCGTGGCCTCCATCCGGACTCCCTTCTTCACCATGACCAGGTTTATCTACCTGGCCACGGCCCTGACCTTTGTCCTGCTGGTACTGTGCCTGGTGATGCCACCGGCGGCCAATGCCCACCGCTGGGTGCAGTTCTTCGGGGTTCGTTTCCAGCCCTCGGAACTGGCCAAAGTCATCCTGGTTCTGTTCCTGGCCAACTACTGTTACCGCAGGGCCGAGACTATCAACCACTGGAAAACCCTCATGGTTCCGGTAGCAGTGGTGCTTATGTTTATCCTGGTCATCCTGCTGGAGCCAGATTACAGCACCGGTGTATTCATTTTCCTCATCTC
>JANLGB010000012.1:12037-13049 GCA_024653405.1 Candidatus Saccharicenans sp. | reverse complement strand
TCCCTGGTTCTCTACCTGGGCGGGGTCAAGCTGAAATATTTTGCTGTCCCCGGACTGGCCTTGCTCCTGGTTTTCATAATCTTCCTGTTCTCGGCCGATTACCGCCTGAACCGCATCCAGGGCTTCCTGTCGCCCGGGGAGGACCCGCTGGGCAAGGCTTTTCAGGTGCGGCAATCGAAGCTAGCGGTCGGCGCCGGTGGACTGCTTGGAGTCAGCCTCGGGGCTTCCACTCAGAAACTCTACTTTCTGCCCTGCGCCCATACTGATTTTATCTTTGCCATCATCGGCGAGGAAATCGGCCTGCTGGGCACCATGAGCACGGTAGGCCTGTTCCTGCTGTTCCTGTTCCGGGGTTTGAAAATTGCCGGCCGGACGACCAACGCCAATTACCGGCTGGTCGTCTATGGCCTGACGCTCAGCATCGTTCTCCAGGCCCTGTTGAATATCAGTGTCGTCCTGGGCCTGGGGCCGGTCACCGGCATTCCCCTGCCCTTCATTTCCTTTGGCCGTTCGGCCCTGGTCTGCAACCTGCTGGCCGTGGGTCTTATCCTGAATATTTCCCAGAGAAAGCTGGAGGTTGTCCCGTCCCCATGAAAAAGAAAACGGTCATCATCAGCGGCGGCGGCACCGGCGGCCACCTGTACCCGGCCCTGGTCCTGGGCCGCACCTTGCTGAATTTTGAACCGAGCCTCCGGCTGGTTTACGTGGGTAGCTCCCGGGCGGTGGAAAAGAAAATCGTGTCGGCCGAGGTCAGTCATTTCCTGACCCTGCCGGTCGAAGGACTCAAAGGCCGTGGCTGGAAAAAAGCCCGCGGCCTGCTACTCCTGCCGCTGGCTTTTCTGAAATCATTCTATATTCTGCTTAAATTCCGCCCGGCTCTGGTGGTCGGAGTCGGCGGTTTCAGTTCCGGCCCGATCGTGCTACTGGCCGCCCTGATGAAAAAACCCACGGTTATCCTGGAACAGAATGCCCTGCCGGGCTTCACCAATCGCCTGCTCGGCCGCTTTGTCGA
>JANLGB010000012.1:0-12027 GCA_024653405.1 Candidatus Saccharicenans sp. | reverse complement strand
TGGTAATCGTTTCTTTCGCCAGCTCGCTGCCTTACTTCGGTCGGAAAGCGGTCCTGGCCGGCAATCCCGTCCGGCCCGAATTCTATGGCCTTCCCCGGAAGCAGAGAGAGGCCAGGCTGACCCTGCTGATTTTCGGCGGCAGCCAGGGGTCAAAGTTTCTCAATGACCGGCTGCTGGACAGCCTGGACGAGTTACAGGAATTGCGAGAATCCCTGGTAATCTACCACCAGACGGGCGAGCGGGACCTGGAGAGAGTCAGCCCGGCCTACCGCCAGCATGGATTCTCAGAGGCCGTAGTCAGCGCCTATTTCTCGCCCATGGCCGATTACCTGTCTCAAGCTGACCTGGTCATTTGCCGGGCCGGAGCCACCACCTGTGCTGAACTGATCGCCGGGCGCAAACCAGCCCTGCTGGTTCCCTTTGCCCAGGCCGCCGACAACCACCAGGAATACAATGCCCGGGAACTGGAGAAAGCCGGCGGAGCCGAGGTCATCCTGGAAAAAGATTTTCGGCCGGGGTTACTGGTGGAAAGGATTAAGTATTACCTCGAGCACAAAGAAGCCCTGGACCGGATGGAAGAAAACCTGGAAAAAATCCAGCGGAAGAATGTGGCCGAAAGAATAGCCGGGTTATGCCTGGAAAGATTGAACCGGGCCGCAGGAGGTCAGCGTGGTTAAAAAAACCTACCGCAAACTGAATCGCATTCACATGGTAGGAATTGGTGGCACCGGTATGTGCGGCATCGCCGAAGTTCTGCTAAACCTCGGGTACCAGGTTTCCGGTTCCGACCTGCAGGAGAACGAAGCCACCCAGAGGCTGGCCCGGCTGGGAGCCCGTATTTTCCAGGGCCACGCCGCCGAAAATGTCGGCCAGGCTGACGTCGTAGTCATTTCCTCCGCCGTGCGGGAGGACAACGTGGAAGTGGTACAGGCCAAGGCCCGAAAGATCCCGGTCATCCCCCGGGCCGAAATGCTGGCCGAGTTGATGAGGATGAAATACGGCATTGCCGTGGCCGGAGCCCACGGTAAGACTACCACCACCTCCATGACGGCCATGGTGCTGGAGCTGGCCGGCCTGGACCCGACGGTCATCGTCGGCGGCCGCCTTAATACCCTGGGGGCCAATGCCCGCCTGGGCGAGGGAGATTTTATCGTGGCTGAGGCCGACGAAAGCGACCGATCCTTCCTCTATCTTTCGCCCTTCATCGCCGTCCTGACCAACATCGACGAGGAACACCTAGACCATTATGGCAGTCTGGAAGAAATCAAGAAGACCTTCGTCAATTTTGCCAACAAGGTTCCCTTTTATTGCCCGGTCATCCTTTGCCTGGACGACCCCAACCTGCAGTCGATCATCCCGGCCATCGAACGGAAAATTATCACCTACGGGTTCAGCTCGCAGGCCGATATCCTGGCCCGGGATTTTTCTTTTTCCGAATTTTCCAGCCAGTCGACCCTCTATGCCTCCGGCCGCAAGCTGGGCCGGCTGAAGCTTAACGTTCCCGGCAAGCACAACATTCTGAACGCCATGGCCGCCACCGCTGTCGGCCTGGACCTGGACATTCCGGCCCGGACGATCCTCAGAGCTCTGGAAGAATACTCCGGCACCGGCCGCCGCTTCGAACTCAAGTCCACCGTCAGGGACATGATGATAATAGAAGATTATGCCCACCACCCCACTGAAATCAGGGCCACCCTGGAAGCGGCCCGAACGGGTTGGGACAGGAGGCTGGTGGTGGTCTTTCAGCCTCACCGCTACACCAGGCTGGCCCGGCTGCTGTCCGAATTCGCCACTTCCTTCAACCAGGCCGATGTTCTGCTGGTCACCGAAATCTATGCCGCCGGCGAAGACCCCATTGAAGGAGTCTGTGGCCAGGCCTTGTTCGAGGCCATCCAGCAGTACGGCCACAAGAATGTTTTATTTGAGCCAGTCCTGAACAAGATTCCCGAAAGGCTGGCCGGCCTCCTGGCTCCGAATGATATGCTCCTGGTGCTCGGAGCCGGCAATATCAGCCGGATCATTCCGGAAACCATCAAGCTATTACAGGGAGAGAAGAACCATGGCCGTTGAAAACAGGTTCCAACTGAACCCGGCGGTCGAGGCCGTCATTTTCCAGCGCTCGGCCCGGCCGGCGAGGCTAAAAAGTAAAAATGGGAAAAAGTCATTGCGCTGGCCACATCTGTTGGCCATCTTCATCAGCCTGGTTCTCTTTTTCCTGGGAGTGGCCCAGGCTTATTATTATGTCATCACCTGCGAGGAGTTGAGAATCAAGCGGGTGGAAGTCACCTCGCCCAACCCCGAGCTCCAGCAGCGGGTGGAAAATTTCCTGCTGAGCCGCAACCTGGGCAACATCCTGATCTGCAACCTGGACTATCTCCGGCTTAACCTCACCGCCCTGCCCGGGGTCAAGGAAGCCCGGCTGGAAAAAGTCCTGCCTTCGACCCTCAGGGTTGAAGTCTTTCCCCGGACCCCACGGATCTATGTCCGGCGCGGACTTTATTTCCTGGTGGACGAAGAAGGCCAGGTTCTGAGCCAGGCCGCGGAAGTGGAGGAGGGTTCGTTCCCGGTGCTGGAAGACGAGGACTATTTTAACCGCTCCTACCAGGAAAAAGTCCGGCTGGCCTGCCAGGCCCTGTCCGGGGTTGAGCCGCCGGTCAGGCCTCTCATCCGCCGGCTGGTTTTCAAAAGAGACCTGCGGTTGGAAGTGGAACTGGCCGGGGACCCGGTCCGGCTTATCCTCAGCCCGGAGAATTTCCCCGAAAAATTGAACTATTACCTGGCCAACAGGGAGGCCTGGGCCCAGCAGTTCGGCCCGCTGGAGTATGTCGACCTCAGAATTGAAGGCCGGGCTTACGTTAAACCACTGGAACTGGCCGCCGGCAACTCCAGGGAAGCCAAAAAGGAGGTAAGTTAATGGCCAGAAATAACTATCTGGTTGGTCTCGATATCGGCACCAAGAAAACTGTGGCCATCATCGGCGAGATTACCGAAGAACAGAAAGTGGAAATCATTGGCATCGGCGTGGCTGAATCCAAGGGCATCCGGAAAGGAGTGGTGGTCAACCTGGACCTGACCATCGCCGCCATCAAAAGGGCCCAGGAGGAAGCCGAGCTGATGGCCGGGGTGGAAATAGAATCGGCCTACGTCGGCATCTCCGGCTCGCACATCAAGAGCTTCAACAGCCGGGGCGTGGTGGCCGTGTCTGGCAAGAACCGGGAAATTTCCCGGGAAGACATCCGCCGGGTGATCGACCAGGCCCGCGCCCTGTCGATCCCGCCCGACCGGGAGATCATCCACATCATTCCCCAGGAATTCATCGTGGACGAGCAGGACGGGATCAAGGACCCGCTGGGCATGAGCGGCATTAAACTGGAGGTCAATGTTCACATCGTAACTTCGGCCATTACCTCCATCCAGAACCTGAAGAACTGCCTGGAAAGAGCCGGCATCGGCATCCAGGAAATCGTCCTTAACCAGATCGCCACCAGCTATTCGGTTCTGACCCACGACGAGAGAGAACTGGGAGTGGGGTTGATCGACATCGGGGCCGGGACGACCGAAGTGGCGATTTTTGAGCGGGGCGCTCTCTGGTACACCTCGACCATTCCCCTTGGCGGCGACAACTTCACCAATGACATCGCCGTCGGGCTGAGAACCCCGATTCCCGAAGCCGAGAAGATCAAGAAAAAATACGGCTGCGTGGCCCTGCCGGTCACCGAAGAGCAGGATACCATTGAAGTCCCGACCGTGGGCAAGGGCCGCAAATCGCGGGTCATGTCGCGCCAGATACTGGCCGATATCATCCAGCCCCGGGCCGAGGAAATCTTCCGGCTGGTAGATTCCGACATCAAGAGAATGGGCTACGAGAAATCGCTTAACTCCGGGCTGGTCCTGACCGGCGGCACGGCCCTGCTCGATGGCCTGGAAGAAGTGGCCGAGGAAATCTTCGACCTACCGGTCAGGAGAGGTGACCCGAATTACATCGGGGGATTGATTGACCGCGTCGGCACCCCTGATTACGCCACCGCCGTCGGGCTCATCCTCTACGGCTATAACCAGATTCTGGAACGCGGTTTCACTAAAGATAAAAAGAAAGGCTTCTGGACCAGGATTAAAGACTGGTTCAACGAATAAGGAGGTTAACATGCGCGATGACTCTGGCAGCAAAATTAAATTTCACCTGGTGGAAGAAAACCCGGGTGCCAAGATCAGGGTAATCGGCATCGGCGGGGGCGGGGGCAACGCCGTCAACCGGATGATAGAAAGCGGCATCGAAGGGGTGGAATTCATCGCCATCAATACCGACAAACAGGCGTTGAACAACAACCGGGCCCACCTGAAAATCCAGATCGGCCAGAAGCTCACCAAGGGGCTCGGTTCCGGAGGCGACCCGGAGGTTGGCCGCCAAGCAGCGGAAGAAGATACCGAGCGGCTGGCCGAAATCCTGGAAGGAGCCGACATGGTGTTCCTGACGGCCGGCCTGGGCGGCGGCACAGGAACTGGGGCCACCCCGGTTATCGCCACCCTGGCCTCAGGAATGGGCATTCTGGTCATTGCCATCGTCACCATGCCCTTTACCTTCGAGGGCAAGATCCGGGCCAGGAAGGCCGAAGAGGGCCTGCAGGAACTGAAAGCGGTGGTGGACACGGTCATCGCCATCCCCAACCAGAGGCTGATCGACACGGTCAACCTGGACACTACCATTCCCGAAGCCTTCAGAATGGCCGACGACGTCCTGCGCCAGGCGGCCCAGGGCATCTCGGACCTGATCACCAGGCCTGGCCTGATCAACCTGGATTTTGCCGACGTCAAGTCGATTATGAAAGGCATGGGTATGGCCTTCATGGGCACCGGTATTGCCAGCGGCGACGACCGGGCCGTCGAGGCCGCCCGGAAAGCAATCAGCAGTCCGCTGCTCATTGATACCTCCATCGAAGGCGCCAAAGGAGTGCTGATCAACATCACCGGCGGCAAGGATATGACCCTGCATGAAGTTTCCAAGGCGTCTCAGCTCATCACCAGCCTGGCCGACCCCGAAGCCAACATCATCTTCGGCACGGTCCTGGACGAAGAGGTCAAGGAAACGATCAAGGTGACGGTCATTGCCACCGGCTTTGACCGGAAAAAATCCAGAATAGCCACCCCGGAAACTATCCGGAGACCGACTAGCAGCACTCAGTCTCACCCGGCTGTTATGGTTAACGGTGACACTCCTCCTTATATCTTCGAGCCGAAAGGCGGGTCCGGAGCGCCAGTCATGACCGAACCGGCGCCGGCAGAAATTGACTGGAATGCCCTCAACACGCCAGCCTTTATCAGAAAAACCAGGCAGAGCTCGATGAGGAAAACGCCCAATGATTTACGCTGACCTGGCCGTGGCCGGTCTGGACCAGCTGCTGACCTTGAGCGGCCCAATTCCCCGGACCGGGCCGGCCATGAAAGACGTCGGGCTGGTAGAAAAAGCCTGGATTGCCAGTCACCGGGGACAGGTAGTTTTCATCGGGTCGGAAAAGGAATTCAGGGAAAAAGTCAGTCTGACCGATGAGGCCCGGGTCCTTGACGGCTCGGGACTGGTGGGACTCCCCGGCCTGGTTGACTGTCACACTCACCTGCCCTTTGCCGGCGACCGCTCACAGGAATTTTCTCTTAGGCTCCAGGGCTACACGTACCAGCAGCTGGCGGCCTTGGAGCTGGGCATCCAGACCACGGTCAAAGCCACCCGCAGCGTCTCCAGGGATGAGTTAAGGGACCTGTGTCTCAGGCGACTCAAAATTATGCTGCTCAACGGCACCACCACGGTCGAGGCCAAGAGCGGTTACGGTTTGAATCTAGAGGATGAAATAAAACAGCTGGAGGTGGTCAGGGAATTGCAGGGGCAACAGCCGGTCACCCTGGTCCCAACTTTCATGGGCGCCCATGAAATCCCGCCGGAATACCGGACCGACCGCCGGGCCTATCTGGAATTATTAAAGAACAAGATCATGCCGGAGGTGATGGGGCGCCGGCTGGCTGAGTTCTTCGACATCTTCTGCGAGCCCACGGTTTTCAACCTGGAAGAAACCAGGGAGCTGGCCGAAGCTGCCCTGAAGCTTGGTTACAAGATCAAGATTCATGCCGACGAATTTGAGCCCATCGGCGGGACCGAGCTGGCCGTGGAGCTGGGAGCCCGCTCGGCCGAACACCTGATTAACATAACCCCGGGGGTAATAGAAAAACTAAGTCGCAGCCGGACGGCGGCAGTGTTGCTACCCGGGGTATCGTTTTTCTTGATGATGGACAGGAAAGCCCCGGCCAGAGCCTTGCTCGACCAGGGGGCGGTAGTGGCCCTGGCCACCGATTTCAACCCCGGAAGCTCCCACCTGCTGTCGATGCTGTTCGTGCTGCAGCTCGGGGTATTCAGCCTGCGGCTAACGGTGGAGGAAGCCATCAATGCCTGCACCGTGAATGCTGCCTATGCCATTGACCGGGAAAAACAGGTCGGTTCGCTGGAGCCGGGCAAGGAGTTTGACCTCATCCTCTGCGACCTGCCCTCCTACCTTTTCCTGGCCTACGAACTCGGCCACAACCCGGTTAAAACCGTGATTAAGAGAGGACGGGTGGTGGTCGAAGACGGCCGCCCTGTCTTTTAATTTTTTCCTGTTTTTCTTCCCTTGCTGAACCATGGTCATTAATTATTTTTTTTTAGCAACTTCAGTTTCTCAACTAAACTCAGTTTCGACCGGCCTGTTTTCAGCCATACCCCTCCTATATATGAACAGCCATTCATATATTCTCCGGCTCTGACGGCTCATTGGTAATTTTATTGCCACTTTCGGTCGGGGCCGAAAGCAGCCCGGCTCCCTCCAGGCCTCACCGTCAGGCAACCCGGGTGATTTTTTCAGCCGGATGTTGTAAATTCAGAAGAGCAAGGAGTTATGCTCATGAAAGCCAAAAGCCCTGCCCAAAGTAATTGGACAGCCTGCCTTCTAATCCTGACGGCCGTCCTGGCCCTCATGCTCTATCTGCCTCCGTCCCTTCAGTCCCAGGTTAAAAGGGTGGTCTACCGGCCGGGTCCGGACGATTTTAAGTACACTTTCGGCCAGCACCGGCCGGTGATGAAAATCAAGCCGGGTACCGTTATTGAAACCCTGACCGAGGATTGCTACGACGGCCGGGTGAAAATGCCTGGAGATTTGCCGACCAAAGTCATCCCGCCCGGACATGATAACCCGCAGACCGGTCCGTTTTACATTGAAGGAGCCGAGCCCGGCGACACCCTGGTTGTTCACCTACTTTCCCTGGAACCAACTCGGGATTATGGTATCAGCAGCTATTTTCCCGGATTCGGCATCCTGACTCCCACCAAGTACACGGCCATGCTGAACCCGCCCCTGCCGGAGACCGTCTGGTGGTACCGGGTGGATAAAGAGAAAGGCACCGTCAGGTTCGAGGCCCGCCAGGGAAATTTCTCCTGCGAGCTACCGATTAAACCGTTCCTGGGCTGCCTGGGGGTGGCCCCAGCCGATAACGAGGCCAGGACCACAGTGGTACCCGAAGCTTTCGGGGGGAATCTTGATTCGCCCGAAGTCCGGCCCGGGCACACCATTTATCTCCCGGTCAACGTCAGGGGGGCACTGCTCTTCTTCGGTGATGGTCACCTGATCCAGGGCGATGGTGAAATTATCGGCACGGCGGTCGAAGCGGCCCTGAAGGTGGAGTTGTATGTTGACCTGGTCAAAAACCGGAAAACCGACTGGCCCCGGATAGAAAGCGATGACTACCTGATGAGTCTTGGCAGCTACCGGCCCCTCGAGGATGCTTTTCGCATCGCCCATAAGGACCTCCTTGACTGGCTGATGGCCGATTACGGGCTGGAAATGATGGACGCCTACCAGCTTCTGTCCCAAGTTGGTGAAGCCCGGGTGGCCCAGGTGGTTGACCCCAATTACACCGTGGTGGCCCGCTTCCCGAAAAAATACCTGCCGCCGGCCAGGGGTGAGACCGCTCACGAGAAAATCAGGAGACTGAAATTTTGAAGGCTCAGGCCTGCCTTTCCAGATTGCGTTTCCGGATGTAAAGGAAAAGCTCAACCAGGTCCCGGCGCTTAAGCTCTTCCGTCTCCACGGCGAAGGCCGTCGAGCGGTACAGGTCCCAATCCCCGGCGATTTCAGCCGCTAATTTAAGCTTCCGCTGCAATTCGCTCCCGGGTGTCAGATAGAAGACTGAAGGTCCCACCAGCACTCCGAGTTCCAGCAACTTCTCGGTGGTCTCGACGATCTCTTCCCGGGTCTGGCCCGGCAGGCCCAGGATCAGATAAACGGTAACAAAGAAACCCAACCGCCGGGCCTGCCGCAGCAGCTCGAAAAACTGGGCTTCGTCCTTTTTCTGGGGGCGATGGTGCTGCTTGCGGACGGCCGGATTCCCGGAAACCCAGGACAGGTCCAGCTTTCTCGTGCCGGCCCGCCTCATCAATTCCAGCAGGGTCCCATCCAGGTTTTCATAACCCAGGCCATTCATGAAGGTCAGCTCGCTGCCGGCCAGCTCGGGGTCGGCGGCCACAGCTTCCAGGAACTCAACCAGCCAACCTCGGTCGCAGGCCAGGTTGTCATCCTCAAAATTAAACAGCCGGACCTCACGGTAGCGGGAATTCCAGCGCATCTCTTCCAGGACAGAAGAGACCGGACGGTAATCCAGCCGGCGTCCGAACACCAGATGGATATTGCAGAAAGAACAATTCTGGGGGCAGCCGCGGCTGGCCTGAAGCGACACATAATTTTTCTTTCCGATGCGGTAATGGCCCGGTTCCAGGAGCTCATGGGCCGGCCGGAGTGTTTTCCAGTCGAGCGGCCGGTCCTTAATATTTAGCTGATTCCCGTCGGCCCATCCCGCTTCTTCCAGGAACCGGGGCAAGCCGCTCTCGGCCGGGCCGCTCAGCACATAATCAATTTCCGGCAGACGGCTCTTGATTTCATCCCGGCAGCAGGTGGCCTGGTTGCCGCCGACCATGATCGGAGTCCCGTATTGTCTTTTAATCTCCCGGATAACTCCGGCCGCCGTGCTGAAATAGGCGGCAAAGGAACAATTCAGAGCAACCAGGTCCGGAGGCCTCTCCCCGACTCTGGCCACAATCTTCTCCACTGGCCAGCCAAAATGCTGGAAGCACCGGAAAAAGTACGGTTGTCCAAGGTAGGGTTTTAGATACGTGAATTTACTGGGCAGAGGCACGGCCTTCCGCCGCAGGGGGTTCAAGCAGTCCAGGATTTCTACCTGGAAGCCGTAGGCTTTCAACACCGAGGCCGCGTACAGGAGGCCGAGGGGATAAAGACGGATGGGAGTGGTGTAAAAATCCTCAAGCGGCGGCTGGATTAAGAGAATTCGTTTCATCAACCGGAAAGCCAGCTTTCAATCGTGGCTATTTGCCCGCGCCGGCAACCAGTTAGTTGTCGGTTGCTCCGGGCGAGGCTGAAGTTTCTTTTCTCTTCCAGTAAAAATAGGCCGGCACCCCCAGGACGATGATGGCCAGCCCGGCCAGTGAGTTCCAGAATTCTTTCAGGAGCGAATTCAGGGAAATCAGAAAGGCGGCCAGGACGAACAGGGCCGGGGTCAGGGGGTAACCCCAGGTCTTATAGGGACGGGGCAGGTCCGGTCGTTTTTTCCTGAGAACAAAGACGGCTGCTCCGGTCAACCCGAAGAACAGCCACTGGCCAAACACCACGTAGGTGAAGAGCTGCTCGAAAGTCCCCGACAGGCTGAGGACAACACTCCACAGGCTTATGGCTATTATGGAAACATGGGGCGTCAGGTAGCGGGGATGGACCCGGGCAATGTTCTTGAAGAATAACCCGTCCCGGGACATGGCAAAATACACCCGGGGCGAGCACAGAAGATTCTGGTTGGCCGCGCCCATGATGGAAAAAAGAATGATAAAAGAAATGAGGGAGGCTCCGGCTGGCCCCACCGCCACCTTCATAGCTTCGGCTGCCACCCGTGGAGTCTGGGCAATGACTGAAGTCGGCAGCACGTACAGGTAGGCCAGGTTGGCCAGGAGATACAGGGCGATGACCGCGGTCAGACCTATCAAGATTCCCAGGGGCATGTTCTGCTCCGGGCGCTTGACCTCACCGGCGCTGTAGGTGGCCGATTCCCAGCCCTTGTAGGCCCAGAAGGTAGCCACCAGAGCCACACCAAAAGCGCTCAGCAGATTCATGGAAAATTTTCCCGGCTGTGGTTCAACCAGGTTGGTGGCATTACCTTTGCCGAAGAGAAAAATTGCTGCACAGATACCAACGATGGCCGCCGTTTTTATGAAGGTCAGCAGGTTTTGCAGGTTGGCTCCCCACCGGACGCCGATGTAATTCACCGTGGCCAGAAAGGCGATGAACAGCACAGCCACCAGCTTGGAGACCAGCGGCGACATCTTGAAAAAATACGGAAGATAGTTAGCTGAAAAGGCCACGGCCAGGGTGGCAATAGCCCCGGAATCAATAACCAGGAATAGCGTCCAGCCGAAGAGGAATGACAGCAACGGGCCATAGGCTTCCCGCAGATAGACATACATCCCCCCGGCTTCGGGCATGGCCGCGCCCAGCTCGGCAAAAGCCAGAGCTCCCAGGAAACTTAAAAAGCCGCCGACCACCCAGACCAGCAGCATCAACATCGGAGATTTCACTTCCAGAGCAATCTTGGCCGGCACCAGGAATATACCCGAGCCAATAACTCCGCCGATGACAATGGAGACCACATCCAGCCGGTTCAGAACCCTAGGGAGTTTCATTTCTTCCTGGCGGCTGGGGCCGATCTTTTCTGACATCGAACACCTGCCTTTAGAAAATTTTCTTTAATTGTATCAACCACCAAGAGGAAGCGCAAAAAATATTTTCCCGCTCCGCCAGAAAGTAGAAAAGGTGATTTTTACCAGGCCCGGGCTTTTATTAACAGGCCTTCGGTTCAGTCTGCTCTGCGGCGGAAACCAGTCCTAGACCAACCTTTTTTACACATCTCCAGCTGCTTGTCAGTGGATAACAGACATTAAGAACCATCAGATAAAAATAGGAGAATAACGGACCGCCTCTGGAGGCAGGAACTACCGGTATTTTTCAGGGTATCAGAACCTGTCCAGGATCCGATACTGGATGGCTTCGGCCACGGCCGCGGCTGAAATCTTCTCCTCCTGCTCCAGGTCAGCTATGGTTCTGGCCACCTTCAAGATGCGGTCGTAGGCCCGGGCGCTGAAGCGGAAGCGCTTCATGGCCGTTTCCATCAACCTGGAGACTTCCAGGTCGAGGCTGCAGTACTGCCGGAGGTCGCGGGAAGTCATCCGGGCGTTGGCGAAAATTTTCCGGCCCTGGAATCTTTCCAGCTGTCTTTTCCTGGCAGCCGACACCCGCTGCCTGATGTCGGCCGAAGCTTCCCCGGCCGGTTTGCCCACGATGTCCTGGTATTTGACCGAGGGCACCTCAATCTGGATATCAATCCGGTCGAGCAGCGGCCGGCTCAGCCGGGAATAGTATTTCCTTCTTTCCACCTCGGTGCAATTAATCTCCGGCCCGGAACCGAGAAAAACATCGGCGCAGGGATTCATGGCCGCCACCAGCATGAAGGCGCAGGGATAAGACAGGCTCCCCGCCACCCGGGAAATGGTCACCTGCCCATCCTCCAGCGGTTGCCGCAGGCTTTCCAGGGCCTGGCGGCTGAATTCCGGGAACTCGTCCATGAACAGCACCCCGCGGTGGGCCAGGCTGACTTCTCCCGGCCGGGGAAAATTGCCGCCACCGATGAGCCCGGTGTCGGTGATGGTATGGTGCGGCGCCCTGAAAGGTCGCTGGCTCACCGCCGCCCTGTCCCCCAGCAAACCGGCGGCGCTGTAAACCTGGGTAACCTCGATGATTTCAGCGAAGGTCATCTCTGGCAGAATGGTCGGCAGTCTCCTGGCCAGCATAGTCTTGCCCGAACCCGGCGGCCCGATCATCAGCAGGTTGTGTCCGCCAGCCGCGGCCACTTCCAGCGCCCGCTTAGCCTGTTGCTGGCCACGGACCTCGGAAAAATCCA
>JANLGB010000129.1 GCA_024653405.1 Candidatus Saccharicenans sp. | reverse complement strand
CCCAACTGAGCTACAGCCCCACGCGCCATATCATAATACAAAAAACCCTCAATTCCGTCAAGATGAGCCGGGACACCTGTCCCCCGCCAGAACAAGTCGTTCCCGGACTACCAGGAAATCTTGGGCCAGGTTATCACCTGAAATTTGTCTGCTCCCGGGTCTGACTGCCCGGCCCAGTGGAAATCTGTTTATTTATGCTCGCTGATTTTATTAAAATAAGTTTGCCATTCGGACCAAGGAGGTCAAACCATGAATCTAACTCCGATCCCCCCGTTAAAAAAATCGGTCAGGATTTCCCCTGAAAAAATGATAAGGCGGCGGCCGGGTCAATCCGCCCTTTCAGTTCTGCTGATGCTTGCGGCCCTGCTGGTGACAGCGGGACAGCCAGCGACCGTGATGGCGGCCAGGCTCCCGGACAACTCCCCGAAGGCCACCCTCCCCTCAGCCCCCACCGACCTGCGGGTTGAGTATCTGGTTAACCCCCTGGGAGTGGATGTCAGGCAACCACGATTTTTCTGGAAGAATTCCCACCCGGAGCGCGGCCAGGCCCAGGTGGCTTTCCAGCTGATAGTTTCATCCTCGCCTGAAACCGATAAAGCTGACCTCTGGGATTCGGGCAAGGTCAATACCGACTCTTCCATCCAGATCATCTACGACGGCCGGCCACTGCAGAGCAACAGAACCTATTACTGGAAGGTGCGGATCTGGGACGCACAGGGACAAGAGAGTCCCTGGAGCGAGGTGGCCAGCTTTGAGACTGGTCTTTTCTCGGCCTCGGATTGGAAGGGCGAATGGATAGGCGGGGAAAACCTCCTGCGAAAAGAATTCAACCTGCCGGAGGCCCCGTCTCGAGCCCGGGCTTTCGTGGCCGGCCTGGGTTACTATGAACTGCGGGTCAACGGGCAGAAGGTCGGCGACCAGGTGCTCGACCCGGGCTGGACCACCTATCCCAAACGGGTTCTTTATGCCACTTATGACGTCACCCCCCTGCTAAAAAAAGGGCGGAATGCGATCGGGGTGATGCTGGGGGAGGGCTGGTATAAAAACAGAGCTTTCCTGTTCCAGATGTACATAGAGGGCCAGGCAGGAATATTGATGGAGGTCTATTCTGATACCAGCTGGAAAACAGCCCGGGGTCCGATAATCGAAGATAGCCTCTACCATGGAGAAAAATACGATGCCCGGCTGGAACAGCCTGGCTGGGACAGACCTGGTTTTGAAGAAAAAAATTGGAAGCCCGCCCAAAAAGTCCAGGGTCCGGGCGGAGCACTTTCTGCCCAGCTGATGCCGGCTATAAAAGTGGTCGACACCATTGTGCCGCTGACCATGACCAACCCGGCTCCCGGAGTTTATGTCTTTGACTTGGGGCAGAATATCTGCGGTTGGGCTCAACTTCGAGTTCGCGGTCCACGCGGCACCGATGTTCGCTTGCGCTTCGCTGAGCTTCTCTATGAAAACGGGATGATCAACCAGGAAAACCTGCGTTCAGCTCGAGCCGAAGACCATTACCTCCTCAAGGGCGAAGGCGAAGAGGTCTGGGAACCAAGGTTCACCTACCATGGCTTTCGCTACATTGAAGTGACTGGCTTTCCTGGCACGCCGAAAATAGATTCCGTCCGCGGGCGAGTAGTGCACACAGCTGTTTCTCCGGTCGGCAATTTTTCTTGCTCGAAGCAAATTTTAAACGATATCCAGCGTATTATCTTGTGGGGGCAGAAAACCAACCTGCACAGCATCCCAACTGACTGCGACCAGCGCGATGAACGGATGGGCTGGATGGGTGATGCCCAGGTAACTGCGGAAGAAGCGATCATGAACTATGATATGGCTGCTTTTTACACTAATTTTCTGCGCGATATCAGAGATGTGCAGGGTGAGGACGGCTCGATAACTGATACTGTTCCCCACATCTGGGGCTCGCGCCCGGCTGACCCAGCCTGGGGTACAGCCTACCCGCTAATTGCCTGGTATATGTACCAGTATTACGGGGATAAAAGAATTCTTGAAGAACACTACGATTCTCTCAAAAAATACGTCGAGTTTTTGCGGCGCAAGGCAGAAAATGGGCTGGTTAAGTTCAGCCATTACGGCGACTGGGTAGCTATTGATAAATGCCCCGGAAGTTTGGTTTCGGCTTTTTATTATTATTATGATGTAAAAATATTGGCCGAGGCAGCCCGAATTCTGGGGAAACAGGCAGAAGCTGACTTCTACCTCAAGTTAGCCGCCCAAATCAAAGAGGCCTTTAACCGGGAGTTTCTTGACCCGGCCACCCGCAATTACGCTGGCGGCAGCCAGACAGCCAACACTTTGCCGCTTTTTATCGGGCTTGTCCCTGACAACGCCCGCGGCGGCGTGTGGGGCAACCTGTTCAATGACCTGGTGTACAAGCACGACTCTCACCTGACGACTGGCATCATCGGCACCAAATACATACTCGATGTCCTGACCATGTTCGGGAATTCCGACCTGGCTTACGACATCATGACTAAAACTGATTTTCCGAGTTACGGTTACATGATTAAAAATGGAGCCACTACCCTCTGGGAACTCTGGCAGAAGCGCGAGGGGCCGTCGATGAATTCTCACAACCACCCGATGTTCGGCAGCGTCGGAGCCTGGTTCTACCGAGCGCTGGCTGGAATTAATCTGGCTCCGGATTCGACCGCTTTTAAAAAATTAATCATCCGGCCGCAGATGGTCAGGGACCTGACTCATGCTTCTGGCTCTATTTACACCATAAACGGCCAGGTCAGTTGCTCCTGGGAAAAAGGAGACCGGAAAATAAAGCTTAGCGTGGACATACCGGTTGGCAGTCAAGCGGAAATCTATCTCCCGGTCTTTAAGCTCAGAGACTTGAGGCTATATGAAGGCCAGACCCTCCTCTGGGCAGAAAACGAAATTAAAAACAAAATCTCTGGCGTTGAGGGCGTTGAGCTTAAAGGCGGAAATTTCGTCATCAAAGTTGGCTCTGGAAGCTATCATTTCCTGCTCGAAGGAGAATGAGACAGAAAAAAGATTTTAACAGGATAAGTTATAAAGTAACCTTAAAATTTTTATGAAACTGGTGAAATGATTTTTGAAATGAGATTTTTTTATATATTTAATCTATATGGAATTGATAAGGAAAAAAGCGAATGCTTAAAGGTTTGAATGAAGAAAACTCTTTGATTAAAAAACAGTTAGGGCTGTTTGTCATTCTGGCTGTTTTTCTCCTGCTCCCCTTCTCTGCGCTAAAAGTCAAAGCTCAAATCACCCTGGTAAAGAAAAGCCGAAGTTCTTACCAAATAGTTCTGCCTTCTAATCCCTCCTTAGAAGAAAATCGGGCAGCAGAATTCCTGAATAAACATCTGTTGAAAATCGCCAACTGTACTCTACCGATTGTGGCCACAGATAAACCAGAAGGCAAAAATTTGGTGATCATTAAAAAATCCGCTGCGCTTAAAGAAGCAGATGATTTCCGCGTCTACACCCAAGCTCACCGGCTGTACATCCTGGGCGGGCCGGGCAAAGGCTGCGTTTACGGGGTAGCTGAACTCCTCGAACGATATTTTGGAGTCAGATATTACAGCCCGGACTATGTGGTCATCCCTCGCGCCGCTACCCTGAAATTGCCAGCCCTAAACCTTTACGGCCACTCCCCCAACACCTACCGCAACGTCCACGGCCAGTTTTCTCAGGACCCAGATTACCGCGATTTTCAACGGTTAAACGTCATTGATGATATGTTCGCCCGTGGTTATTATGTTCACACCTTTCAGAAATTGGTCCCGTGGCAGGAATATTTTAAAGACCATCCTGAATATTTTGCCTGGCTCAACGGTAAAAGGGTCATTGACCAGCTCTGCCCTTCCAACCCTGAGGTTCAAAAGCTCATCATCCAGAAGTTAGAGGAGGAAATGAAGGCTCAGCCCGAGAAGAAGGTGTGGTCAGTCAGCCAGAATGACAATTTTTCCTACTGCCAGTGTGAAAGATGCCAAAAGATAATCGAAGAAGAGGGCAGCCCGGCCGGGCCGATTCTCAGACTGGTCAACGCCGTGGCTGCCCACTTTCCGGATAAAATCATTTCCACCTTGGCTTATCAGTTTAGCCGCTCGGCGCCCAAAATCACCAAACCCGCGGCTAACGTGCAAATCATGCTCTGCACCATCGAGCTAAACCGAAGCAAGCCAATAGCTGAAGACCCGACCAGCGCGTCTTTCCTCAAAGACCTGGAAGATTGGTCGCGGCTGACGAAAAATATCTATCTGTGGGATTACACCGTGGATTTTGCTCATAGCATTAGCCCGTTCCCTAACCTGCATACTCTGAAACCTAATCTCCAACTCTTTGTTAAATACGGTGTGCGCCAGCACTTCCAGCAATCAAACACCGGAACCGGGCATGAATTCTCCGAGTTGAAAAATTACCTGCTGGCCAAGTTGCTGTGGAACCCGGAAGCTGACCTCCACAGCCTGATTAAAGAATTTACCGATGGTTATTATGGGCCAGCTGCTCCCTGGATAAGGCGGTACCTCTACCACCTGCAATCTGAAATCCTTAAAACTGGCGAATGGCCGTAAATGTCCAGCCATTCGCCAAACAACCACCAGGATACATTTCTTTCAGCCGAAAACATCCGGGCTTACAACGAGTATTTTGACCGGGCGGAAGAAGCCGTGGCTACCCAGCCTGATTATCTGCTCCATGTTCGCCCGGCCAGGATGGCTCTTCAGTACGCAGAGATGGAAATCGCCAAGGCTGATATGTTTGGCCTTCGCGGCTGGTATGACGAGGCAAACGGCGAATTTATCCCGAAGAAGAATCTTCTTGAATCGCTGGAAAAGTTCTACGATACGGCTCAAAAAGTAAAAGCAGCGCCAGTCAACGAGTCGGGTTTGACCTGCGAAGAGTATTACCGGCTGACCAAGAGGTTTTTAGAAACTCAAGTCAAAGGCAACCTGGCTTTCCGAAAAAAAGTTACGGCCAATCCCCCGCCGGCGACCAAATACAGCGGCGGCAACCTGGCCCTGCTAACGAACGGAGTGCGCGGAGCTAACGATTACAAGGTCCACTGGCTCGGCTGGGAAGGGCAAAATTTTGAACTGCGGCTTGACCTGGAAAAACAAGTAGAACCTTCGGTTATCGAAATAAGCACTCTCTGGGAACCGCACAGCTGGATACTTCATCCAGTGGAAATAAGATGTTATGTTTCAAAAGACGGGACAAATTTTGAACCTCTTGGCTCACAAAAAATCGAAGACGACCAGCGGCAGGCTGAAACAAGCAAAATCTGGAGCTTTCCCGTAAGCGGTCAGGCATTCAGGTTTGTCAAATTCGAAGTGCTGGGCACGCTAAAACTGTATGATTGGCACCCTTCGGCTGGCGGAAAATCCTGGGTTTTCGTGGACGAAATCGTCGTCCGCTAAGATTTCAACGGCCTATTTTTATAAGGGCACTTCCTATAAATAAATTTTTAGCTGATTTTTCCGTAGCTTTTTTAAGCACCAGATTTCTTGCCTACCGAAAGAGTGGCCGCCACAAAATAAACCAGCGAAAACACCAAGAACCACAGCTTGAAAGAAGCAGTTGACAACCGGCCGCTGAAGTTTAGCCAGGCCAACACTAAGCAGACCGTCAGAGCTAAAATCGAAGATATTTTTAACCACCTATTTTTCATCTTTTTTCCCTTTCTTATTCACCCAATTTCTTTAAATTTTTCCTTTAAATTTTAGAACCGACCTTCCTCCCCAAAAAAATTTTTAAGCATGAAAATATATTTAACCTTGCTGGCCAGAATGTCTCTGCTTTAACAAGCTCTGAATTTCTCTTTTCTACCGAGAAAAAGCTGACCATCTGACGCTCGTTTCTTTTTATTTTTATTCCAGCCCAGTTCAAGCTTACTCCCTTTCGTTTTATTTTAATCCTGAGCAGGAAGGGTCTCAGCTGCAGATGTTCTGGTTCCGAGGTTCAAGACGACATAAAGAGCCAGGGCAAACAAATAACCGGGCAGCCAGCGAAAATAAAGATGGATGGGCAATAGAAAAGCAAAAATTAAGCTGGCCGCCCAAACCAGCAGGACCTTCCAGTTAAACACCTTCTTCTTGGTTTCTGCCTGGTAACGGGGAATTCTGAGTCTGGGAAATATCCAGTGCTCAGCCAAAACCACCGCCCCGATGGGCATCAGCACCAGGCCATAAATAGCCACGTAATCCAGAAGCTTCATGAAAAAGAGCGGAAAACAGGATAATACAGAAGTAACCAGACCCGCAACCAAAGTAATCCTCCAACGTGGCCAGCCGGTAACTGTCTGTAGAGCCAGTCCCGCCCGGTAAAGAGTGGGG
>JANLGB010000128.1 GCA_024653405.1 Candidatus Saccharicenans sp. | reverse complement strand
GATTCTGTAAACACCCTTGAGCTGAAGGATGATCATGACCGCTATGACCACGGTAATGCTTCCCAGGACTGTCAGGGCTGAGATTTTGTATTTTTCCGGGATTTTAAGGAAAAGGAGCGAGATGAAAAGCCCTGTCGTCAGGAAAACAAGAGAAGCAAAGGACTCGACTGTCTTGTCAAAAAGAATTCCCGGGATTCCTTCGCGCAACGGAGAATACCGCCTGATAATGATGGCCCGGGCGGCTTCACCCCCGACATTGGCCGACATCGGTACCAGGGTGGTCACGCCATCGGCCATTATCCTGGCCTTGAACAGCACCCGGAAGGGAACCGGTTGAAAGGCAGTCTGAACGATGGACCAGGCCGCAGATTGGAGAAAAATCCAGCCCAAAGCGATCAGGCAGGTCAGGATGAAATAATAGCCGACCTGGCGAGTATTTTCCCAGACTTCCCGGGGACCTACCCGGTAAATCAGAACAGCCAGCAGCAGCAGGCCCAGGGCCGTCAGGATGACCCTGACCAGCTTCTTTTTATTATTGTTGTTCATTTGTCTTACCAGATATATTGTCTACCTTACTCCTGTGGGTCTGGTCAGGTTGAGGTTCCTTCGATCGTTTTTCCATTCAACTTCGGGCTGAGCACCGGGCTTGGAGCCCTCAAGCCTGGTTTGAAATAATTTTATTAAGTATAGGACAGGGCCGGGTGGCTGTCAAAGTTGGCCAGCAGCCATCCGATCTGAGGCTTTTTTCTGCCTCACCGCTCTTCGGGCGCCACGACTTCTCCAGTCAGGAGGCTTTTCGATTAAGGCCCGTCCTAATTTGGTCTGGAATAGAGATGAGAACGGGAAAATTGAGATTTACCGGAGCCTGGTATTAGCGATTTTCGTCATAATTTCAGATGAACCCGACTTTCAACTCTAATCCCCGGCTGGCTTTCGGAGGAGGCTATGAGTGTCAGGGCGGCCTCCCTCGAGCTACCTTTAACCGGCAGCACATAAACGGTTATTTCTTTTTCCTGCCCCAAGGGGACGGCCGTCAGGGCATTGAGTAGCCTGGCCTGCCAGCCCCGACCTTCGACTGCTACCGACAGACGGTAAAGGTCATACTGAAGATGTCCGGTAACGTCCGATTGATGGACAGGTTTCTCCACGGAGGCTGCCTGGCCGGTATTTTTGAGTATAAAGGTAACCGGTATCAAGGCCCGGCTGACTTTAAGATTTCTGGCTCGGGGCTGGAGCTCGAGCCCCCGTTTCTGCGGTCCGGAACCATCCAGGGAGCGCACGGCCAGGGTATAAGATAGAATACCATCCTGGTTGGAATGCCGGTCGACCACATAAAAGTGGAGACGGTTGGGCTGGTCAACGTATTCACACTGGCTGCCAGAGTCGAGACCGGCATGGAACAGGGCATCGTTGAGCTGGCGATAATCAGCCAGAGTCCGCCGGACTTTTTCTCCGGCCGGGCTGATATAGTCAACCTGGTTGATGTCTTCGGGGTGGGCATCAATGACCCAGATGTAAGAATTGAAGGCATTGGGTCCGCCGTTATTGCCGCGGAGATTGTCCTTGTTTTTAGCGATGAGCACCCCCTCATCCGGGCAGAAGGAATCAAAACCCAGGCGCTGGACCACTTCCAGTGAATAAAAATTGTAGTTGGGAATTCCCGGGGAAAGCGGGTTGGTGGCCGGGTCGTCGGGTGGAGTCCGGTCCCCGGGCTCGGAACCATCAAGGCGCACCACCAGACCGGTGTAAGTTCCGGGAAGAGGGTCGACGGCCCGGGCGGTGACTTCGGCCACCACCAGACCCGATTCGGCCAGTCCTTCCCGGCTGAGGATGAGAAGTTCGTCCTGGCCGATGAAACCGCAGGCCATCCGGTTCCTGATCATCAGTCCCGGCGGACCGGCCGCTCCGGCCACGGGCGGAACAACCCAGCGTTTATGGGGACCACCGGGTCCGTTGAAGCAGCCGCGATCCATCAAATCCCAGGGGCCGGCGGCGGCCCGGCGGTAGGGACGGACATAAGGGTTGTTGTTGAGGTCGGGCAGCCGAAAAGCGAAATGTCCGAGTTCATGGGCGATAGTGCCCGAGTTTTCGCCCTGGCGCATGGAGGATAAGCCCCACTGCTGAGAGCCAGCCAGCCAGCTTGTCCACTCGACGTAGCGGGTGGGCACCCAGCGGGGCAGGGTGGGGTTGGGATTGCCCCATTCGGGCGGAATATCATCCCGGCTCTTGAATTTCATGAGGCCGAATTCCATCCAGACTCCGGTCTCATCGTAACCGGCGTAGAGGCGAAGCACAGCCTCGTATTCTTTCCTGAGGTCCCGCCCAACATCTGAAATCCAAAGCTGGTCACAGTCTTGTTCCAGGCGGCCGGCAGCTGTGCTTCCGTCAGGGGTGAACTTGTTCTGACCGTATTCGTTGAGCCCGTACCACCAGTAGGGCTTGGGCAGGCGGTATGGCCCGAAAGCATCCACCTGGCTCAACCCGAATTTCCCGCGCGATATTTCCATCCAGTAGCTATGGATGTTAAGACCGTGGTTGATGGGTAGGGGCTTGGTGAAAAAATCGGCATAAAACTGAGGCACTTTTTCGCGGGGAATGGGGTCCACCTGGGGGTTGGCGAAGGGGTCGGAGCCTTTGGGCCTGGTAATGACAAAGGGCTGGTCGGGGAAATCGACTGCCACCACGGCCAGCTTGAAGCCGCGCTCTGGCTTGAGAGCTGGGTCATTCCAGTTGGTATCCGGCAGCGGCCGATAATCGGCCCAGGTCATGGTATCCTGGTCCTGCACCCGCTGCGGGTCAAGCGGCGGCGGGAAAGTCGATTTGGCAGAATCTGGTAAAAGGCCGGGGGCAATAAAAAGCATGAGCCCGGCCAGTAAAAAAAGAGAAAAAGATATGGCCAATGATTTTTTTGGAAAAAAATGGCGGCCTTTGCTTTTTTCCCGTTGATTCCATGGAGCCAGCATTTATTCCTCCCTCGGTTCAAGCAAAATAACTCTGCTCTATAAAATATTTTAGGTAGCAATTGAATATCAAAAAAAATTTGGAGCTGCCTTTATTCTGTGCCCTACCTGTTTATTACAAATTATCGAAGCTCAGGCTGCTTGTCCAGAGAAAGAATTAAATTTTTTAAATATCATTTCTGGCACTGGAGTTAGAGTATCCGGGCCACGGCTGGTTTCAGCTAAAGCCGGCGACCGGGTCCCGTCTATGATGTTTTTTCAGGAAAAGGTTATCGTCTTTATCGAACCCAATGACCAGGCCTCATTGGGTTGATCAAAGAAGGATAGATAGACTCAAGTCAAGTTGATGATAATATTTAAGAGGTTTATGTCACCTGTTCCAGGGTAAATAACCGGCCCGAGTTAGAAAATTTATAAATGAGAAAATAAAAAAATGAGAGCTTGATAGACTAGCAGTTCTGCCAGGCGATAAATTAATAGAATTTGCCAGAATTTTCCTTTCAAAAATTATCGGAAAAAAGACTGAAAAAAGAAAGGGGGCTGGCGCCGCCAGCCCCCGGCTTTCCTGGTCCTTTTGCCCTGGTCACACCTTCTTATGGCAGAACCACCAGTCAGAACATTCGTATTGTTTCTGGCGTTCTTTGGCTCCCTTAACATCTGTCGGAGGGGGGATGATAACGTGATCCTTAATCAGCTCGTTGTTGGGCCAGTTGGCCGGCATGGCCACGTTATGCTTGTCAGATACCTGGAAGGCCTCCAGCACCCGGAGGATTTCAGCCATGTTGCGGCCGACTTCGGCCGGATAGTAGAGGATGAGGCGGATGATGCTTTCGGGGTCGATGATGAAGACCGCCCGGACCGTCTTGGTTCCACCGCCGGGATGGAGCATACCCATCTTAGTGGCCACTTTGCCCATGTCATCGGCAATGATGGGGAAGGGGATTTCAACCTTGAGCTCATTTTCAATCCATTCGACCCACTTGATGTGGCTGAAGACCTGGTCGATCGACAGGCCGAGGAGCTCAGCATTGAGCTTTTGGAATTTGTCATAGTTCTTGGCGAAGGAGACAAACTCGGTGGTGCAGACCGGAGTGAAATCGGCTGGGTGACTGAACAGCACCAGCCATTTTCCGGCATAGTCCTTGGGCAGGACTTTCTTGCCGTGGGTGGTCTGGACTTCCATTTCCGGAAGCTTTTCACCGATTAAGAGTACGCCTTTCGTTTCGTTGTGTTCCATTTTATACCTCCTTAATTTTTTGCTTTTATATTGATTAATTAATTCTTGTTTTCCCAGAGAAGATGGAGGTTGCAGTATTCGCGGGCCCAGACGTGTTCGGCTGCAACCGGGAAAAAAGCTTCTGGCTTATCTCCGGGCTTAAGCTCCTGGCGGTAAACCTGCCCGTCGGCAATAAGTTCAATCCACTCGATGTAATGTTTTTCTTCCATAGGATGAGCTACGGTCTGGCCGACCTTGACCAGGTAGCCACCGCTGACCTTCTCTATGTAGGGAACGTGTTTTTCCTGGCTGGTGTCGGCGGTCCTGGCTTCCATGAAGACCATGTCCTGGCCGCAGCAGACCAGCGTTCCCTGGCCCTCGTGCAGGACCTCAACAATATTCCCGCATTTAAGGCATTTGTAAATTCCATACTTTTTAGGCATTTATACCCTCCTTTATATATTTTTTCTTTTAAGACACTCCGGGCAAAGGCCTTTGAGGTCCAGGTGTTTCTCGAATATCTCAAAGCCCTCCAGCCCGCTGAGCTTCAGGTTTTCGATATGGAGGTCAAAAACCCGGCCACAACCGAGGCACTTCAGGTGGCCATGCCAGGATAGGGTGGCGTCAAAGCGAAATTGGTTTTTTTCTACATTGACCAGCTGGACTATTTTTTTCTCCAGGAATAGCCTCAGGGTGTTATAAACAGTGCCCGGGGAAATGGCCGGCAGTTCCTTTTTTAGGTGTTTATAAATTTCCTCGGCCGTGGGGTGGGTTCTGTCATTGATTAAATATTCGAAGATTTTAAGACGGTAAACCGAGCTCCGGATGTCGTGCTGGGACAGATAGTCGCGAATATCTTCCAGGCTCCATCTTTTCGGTTTCTTGTCCTGTTTTTCCATTTATTTCCGGCTAATATTAAATTAATTATAATTTTATAATCAATATAATTTTATACTAATTTTAATATTTGTCAAGGGCCAGAATAATTTTTTCTCAGCTTCTTCCGACTGCCGCTCGGGCTGTCCCAGACAGGTTGGGCGTTAGGAGGCGGTATTTATTGTTTTATAAAGCCAGGGGCTTAATGGCTGTAATAATCAATCATCTGCCGGATGGCCCGCTGGCACACCCGGCAGAATTCCCTTTTCGGGCTGGAAATCATCAAGCAGTACATCATTGGTCGGTAAAGATCTTTGGCTGAATAGCCCGCGCCTTCAAAGGCTCCGACTTTATCTTCGAGGTCTTTATATCTTTCCCGCACCGCCCTGATTTTTTCCAGGACGGCTTTATCCCTGGCCTGAAAGCGGTCCCGGAGCTTCTTTATTTCTGCCTCTTTCAGGTTTTTCTTCCTGGCTTCCTCCAGAGCTTTGTTCATTTCCAGGAAATTGTTTCTTCTCTCGGCCTGGAGTTTTTCGATTTCTTCTTTTCCGTACTCGGTGGGAATTTTAATTCCGGGAGAGACCAGGTCTTTCCACTTTAGGTTTTCCGAGTCGAGCAGGGCGGTGATATTTGGTTCGAGTGGTTCCACTCCCTGGGGATAAAATTCATTATAAGCCACTTCAGAAGTGTAGTATTCGTCAGCCAACCCGGCCAAGGAGTGTCCGAACTCGTGCAGGAAGACTGATTGGCTGGCCTGGTTGTCCACCGTGGTTATGCAGTAATCGTTATAAATCCCACCACCGCCGTATCTTTTGCTATTAACCAGGACCACGATGGCATCGTAGGGAGCGGCGGCCGCGATTTCCCGAAGAAGAAAACCTTCTTCAGTCAGCAGATAGCGGTCGAGGTCGAAAGCATTGAAGGAGGCTTTCAGCACGGTATTTTTGTAAACGTTTTGCCTGGGCTCATCCATCCCGCTTTCGGCCGAAGGCCGGAACACCCCATAGATATTGAATTTTTCCTGGTTGGATTTATAGGGCTCGATTTCAAAAAGATAGCCAGAAAACTTTTTCACATCACCTACAAACTTATCTTTTTCTTCGGCCGTATAACCTTCAGCCACAAAGACCACATCAACCTTCTCGGCCGGCGGGCCAGTCTCCTTCACTTTAAGGACCAAGTCCTGAGCCTGACCGCTTTCTTTAATCAAATGATAGTCGTTCGGGTCGATGGTTGCGATTAGCAGGGGATGAAGAATGTTTTTTCTGTCCCTTGACTCGATAACAATATTGACTTTCCTCTTGGGCCGTCAGGATTCCCTGGCCCAAG
>JANLGB010000127.1:2993-6390 GCA_024653405.1 Candidatus Saccharicenans sp. | reverse complement strand
CCAGCAAGTAATCTATGTCCGCCGTCTGGCTGAGGATGTTCTGAACTTTGAGGTCGGGCGAAGGCAGGAAATAGTTGCGGACCCGGTCGCGCAGCGACCGGGCTTTGCCGATGTAGATTACCTCGCCCCCGGCGTTCTTAAAAAAGTAGATACCCGGCCGGGCCGGAAACTTTTTAATTTTCTGTTTTAGCTGCTCGATGTTCATGTCAATCAAGAGCCCTAAGAATGGCTGCCCGGGACCTGGACCGCAGGCAGCTCCAGGACTATTATAAGCCAGTATCTCCAGAATCTCTCGCCGGCTCTCTCCCGCCAGGGCGCCAGGCAACCAGCCACCATTTTCACCCCAGCAATTCCAGTTCTCGTTTCTTCAGGCGATTGAGCTCGTCCCGGTAGCGGGCGGCCTTTTCAAACTCCAGGTTCCTGGCCGCTTCTTTCATCAGCCGCTCCAGTTCGGCCATTCGCTTCTGGCGTTTTTCCGGAGAGAGATAAATCTCCTTTTCCTCGGCCAGGGCGGTATAATCCAGATAATCCCGTTCGTAAACGCTGGCCAAGACTTCGTCAATGTTCTTCTGGATCGACTGGGGAGTAATTCCGTGCCGTTCGTTGTAGCGCTGCTGCAGCTGGCGGCGGCGATTGGTTTCGTCGATGGCCTTTTTCATCGAGTCGGTCATGGAATCGGCATAAAGAATAACTTTCCCGGCCACGTTCCTGGCTGCCCGGCCGAAAGTCTGAATCAGGCTGGAGGCCGAACGCAGGAAACCTTCCTTATCGGCGTCCAGGATGGCCACCAGAGAAACTTCAGGCAGGTCCAGTCCTTCCCGCAGCAGGTTTATGCCGACCAGGCCATCGAACTGTCCTTTTCTCAGGTCGCGCAGTATCCTGACCCGCTCCAGGGTTTCAATGTCGGAATGAAGATACCTGACCCTGAGCCCGAGTTCGTGATAGTAGCGGGTCAGGTCTTCAGCCATTTTCTTGGTCAGGGTGGTGATCAGGGTGCGTTCATTCCGCCGGGCCCGCTCCTGGATTTCTGTCATCAGGTCGTCAATCTGTCCCCTCACCGGCCGGACCTCAACTTCCGGGTCTATCAACCCGGTTGGCCTGATGATCTGTTCCACCACCTGACCTCCGGCCTTTTTCAGTTCGTAAGGCCCGGGCGTGGCCGAAACATAAATTACCTGCTTAACCCTTTCTTCAAATTCCCTGAAATTGAGCGGGCGGTTGTCTAGAGCAGAGGGCAGGCGAAAGCCATGTTCAATCAGGGTCAATTTCCGGGAGCGGTCGCCGTGGTACATCCCGCCCAGCTGAGGCACGGCCACGTGCGATTCGTCGATTATCACTAGGAAATCATCTGGGAAATAATCGAGCAGGGTATAGGGGGGCTGGCCGGGCTGGCGGCGGCTAAGATAAAGGGAATAGTTTTCAATGCCCGGACAGTAGCCGAATTCCCGCAGCAACTCTAAATCATAGAGTGTTCTTTCTTCTATCCTCTGGGCTTCGAGGTATTTGCCCTGGCTGTTAAAAAATTCTACCTGCTTCCGGAGTTCCTGTTCTATGCCGGCGATAGCCTCGTCCAGGATATCTCTGGGGGTGGAAAAGAAGGTCCTGGGATAGATGACCACCCGCTCCAGCCGTTGGTGTTTCTGGCCAAGGAGGGGGTCAAAGACGGCGATTTCCCTCAGCCGGCCGTCTTCGATCTCCAGCCGGTAGCAGAAATCTTCATAGGAAGGGAAGATATCTACCAGGTCTCCCCGGACCCGGAAGCTGCCCCGCTTGAGGTCATCGTCGGAACGTTCGTACTGGATGCCCACCAGCCGGTCGAGCAGCTGCCGCCTGGTCAGGGGCTGGCCGACCTCCAGGGGAAAACTCTGGGAATAATAAGTCTCTGGAGCACCGATACCGTAAATGCAGGAAACCGAGGCCACGATGATCACCTCCCTCCGGGCGAACAGGGCGTTGGTAGCCGCCAGGCGCAGTCGGTCAATCTCTTCGTTGATGGTGGCCTCTTTGGCGATGTAAGTATTGGTGGCCGGGATGTAAGCTTCTGGCTGGTAATAGTCATAGTAACTGACGAAGTACTCGACTGCGTTTTCCGGGAAGAAACGGCGAAATTCCTGGTAGAGCTGGGCGGCCAAGGTCTTGTTGGGGCTGATGACCAGCACCGGTCGGTTGACCCGGGCTACTAAGTTGGCCATGGTGAAGGTCTTGCCCGAACCGGTCACTCCCAGCAGCACCTGGTGACGTTTTCCGGCTAGAACGCCTTCGGTCAGTTTCTCGATGGCTTGGACCTGGTCGCCCCTGGGTTCAAAATCAGAATAAAGCTTGAAT
The DNA here is from genome assembly GCA_024653405.1 of Candidatus Saccharicenans sp. GTDB lineage: Bacteria > Acidobacteriota > Aminicenantia > Aminicenantales > Saccharicenantaceae > Saccharicenans. Next base: position 4,065 of record JANLGB010000127.1, on the reverse strand, counting down.
CTTTTCATTCGGCTGTTGGTCATCCAGGTCCGGCCGCCTTCGCTTCAAACGGGCTGTTTCGGATCGCTCCGCCCGCTGTCAGGCTCAGATGGGGGCCGGGCTTAAAAATATTATATCAGATAAAGGCGGTTCTTCTATCATTTACTTCTTGGATATCAGTTGGTTTCAGGCCCGGCCTGATTTTCTGCTCTAAGGGCAAGTCGGCCAATCTTGGGGGCTAAATGATAGATTTATTTAAGCTTAAGAAAAAGAAAATAAAACAGCTCTCAGACTCATTGCTTTTCATGGTTTCAGACGGTTGTGTTTCGATTCTTTTCTTCTATTTTATTTTTTATGGTTTTCTATTAAATCCATTAATCAGGCCCTTAAAAAAATTTTCCCAAAATTCTAAACTTCTAGTTTTGAGTAATTTTAAGGGAAGGGTCGCCTTGGTTTGGCCCCAGCAGAGGTGGTTGTTTTTATTCCAGTTGATTTAGGCCGGGGGCCAGGAGAAAGGGCGGTCAGGGCTTGTATTCCTGGCTGATCTTGATGGTCCCTTTGAACTTGGCCCCATTCTGAACGGAGATTTTACAGGCAATGATGTCACCGGTAAAACGTCCAGTATCACTGATGACCACTCTCTCCGCCCTGACTTTGCCTTCCAGCTGTCCGTACAGGAAGAGATTCTTGGCCCGGATGTCGGCTTTAACTCGAGAAGTTTTCTGGATGGTCAAATCATGAAGGGCCAGGTCCACCTGGCCGCTGAAATTGCCCTGGATCTCCAGGGCTTCATGGCCGCTCAGATTACCGTCAAAAACTATGGTCTGGCCCAGGCGGCTGGCCATGCGGGGCAAACTACCTTCCTGAGAAATCTTTTTGTCTTCCGGACTCATTTTTTCTCTCTCCGTTGCAGTAAATTATATTTTATTCCCGGCAGCAGTCAACTTAATTATGTTTTAAGCCGAACTCTCCATTGACAGCCGAAGGCTATTTGATAAAATTCAGTTAGGTTGATAGTTTATCAATCTGCTGGAAGAGTTGGTAGCTCTCTAGAAGCGAGCGGGCATAACTCAACGGTAGAGTGCGAGCTTCC
>JANLGB010000127.1:0-2983 GCA_024653405.1 Candidatus Saccharicenans sp. | reverse complement strand
CCAAGCTCGGAGTTGCGGGTTCGAATCCCGTTGCCCGCTCTTTTTTTATGCTTACAGTGTAAAGACAATTATAAAGAGGATGGTTTCAATGCCGGACTGGGAATTGATTTATGACCAGCGGCCGTTGCCCGGCAGCTGGAACATGGCGGTTGACGAACACCTGTTCCGGCTGGCCCGGGACGGAACCCGGACCTATCTCCGCTTCTATACCTGGCTCAGGCCGACCGCTTCCCTGGGTTGCAGCCAGGATATAGATAAAGTGCTGAACCTGGAAGAATGCCGGAAAAGGGGAGTGGATGTGGTCCGGCGGTTAACCGGGGGGAAACTGGTCCTCCACCACCTGGAAGTTACCTATTCGGTGGCCTCGGCCCGGGAGGATATCTTCACCGCCACCCTGGAAGGCTCCTACCGTCTGATTTCCGAGGCCCTGGTCCGGGGCTTGCGGCTGATGGGACTACCGGCCGAGCTGGCGGCCAGCACACCACCAGGATACGCCCGCAGCCATCTGCCCTGCTTCGCTTACCCGGCCCGCAATGAAGTCGAGGTCAGGGGCAAGAAGGTTATCGGCAGCGCTCAGAAAAGGAGCGGGAGCTGTTTCCTCCAACACGGGTCGATACCGCTGGTTACTCAGGCTGAGTTGCTGGCGGCCATTTCCTATGGCCTGGACCCGGGCCGGAAGGGGGGCTTGACCTCTCTGTCGGACGAACTGGGCCGGGAAATAAGCTATGACCAGGCCGTTAGCTATCTGATTGAAGGCTTCAAACAGCAGTTTGAGGTGGACCCGGTGCCGCGTGTCTTCAGCCCGGAAGAAACCGAGCGCATCAGGAAGATTGAGGCCAGTCGCTATGCCAGCTGGCAGTGGACAGGGGAGAAGCGGGCGCCAGAGGGGTTTGATTTTTAGGGTGGCAGGTGTTAACATTGAACTGGAATTGAAGGAAGGAGCTGGCCATGAACGAAATAGAAGAATTGATGAAAGTTGAAGTCAATAATCTGCCGCCTCTTCATCCGATGCTCTACGATGACCTGCATCAGAACGTCCTGAAGAACCTGCACCTGGAACTGGGCAGCGGGCCGGTCTTGTATCTGATTTCGCCTTCCTATTCGGTCCTGAACACCATGCCCACCGAGCCGGTGGTCGATTTCCTGAACAAGAAGGAAAACCTGCTCAATTACCTCAAGGAATGCATCATTCAGAATCTGGCTCTCTACACCGTCATCCTGGAGATGAGCAGCTATTTCATCGAGCAGAACAATTACCTGGTCCTGGCCAGGTTCCGGGAAAAAACGGGAGATGGCCGGAAATTCGAGCTGAAGTTCTATACCCACGAGCCCAAGGAGCTGCTGAATAATTACAAGGATAAAATCTACATCGGCCGGGATTTCATCGACCTGCTCAATTTCAAACGCAAGTACTGGGGCATCAAGGATTTTATCATTTCCATCAAGGAACAGTACGACCGGCTGCTGGATAGGGCTGAAGCCAGGATCAAAAATCCGCTGGAATACAGCTCTTTCTTCCAGGAAATCAAAGAATCAGTCAACGAGGCCTATAACGAAAGCCTGCTCATCCTGCAATCCCTGCCGCCCTACCCGGAGCTGGACAAGCTGGCAAGGAACTGATTGACATTAACAGTCAGTACCGCGAAATCACCCATTTTCTGGTGGAACTGCGGGATGAAGTGGACGAGTTCGAAAACCTGCTGCGTTATAAGAAGGAAGCCGATTTCGTCCGCTACGTGACTAAGTTCAAGAAGGACCTGACCAACCTGATTTCTTACCTGAACATCAAGATCAACGGGGTGCTGGGTTACCGGATTTCAACCTACAAGTTCAAGCACTCCTGAGCCGTAGGCTGCTGTCTATTCTTTTTTCAGGACTTTAATATCTCCGTAGCTTGTTTCCAGCTTAACTTCCGGCCGGTCCGAAGCTGACTGGAAGGCTCGGAGCAGGGCGGTGCCGTTGCTGGTGTTTTCATCAGGGGAAAAGGGAAGTTGCCAGGAGATCTGGCCTCCCCGGCTAAGGGCTTCGAGCCTGGCCATCTGATTTTCGGGCCAGTAGAAAGTTATGTTTCCGTATTCGGTCGAAGCTATCACGGGAAAATCCAGGTTGACCGGGGCCAGCCTCAGGCTGGCATGTTTCAGTTTCAGGTCCAGCCGACCGCTGAAATTTTCCAGGCTAACCGGCTCATAGGAAGTTTCAACCTGGTGGCCTTGGCCGCTGATTCGCGTTCCCTCAACCCTGGAACTCCGGGCTTTGATGACCAGGTTACCCTGGATGTCGGCCAGTTTGATTCTTTCATAGCTGGTTTCCAGGCTTAAATCCCCCCGGGCTGTATCAATTTCAATCGGCGAATGATGACCCCGGACGATGGCCGGGCCGATTTCGTTAAGAGAAATCAATTCGTAGCTGCCGGCAATTTCTGCCGGACCGGCGATTCTTACAGCCTTGATCACCGTGTGCCTGGATTGAATTCTCAGGCTGCTGTTGAGGTCAAACAGTTCCAGTTCCTGGTGGGCGCAGTCAACAGTGACCGGGCCTTGCACCCGGCTGAGCCGGGCCGAAGAATGCCTGGTCTCCAGCTGGCAGTCGCCAGCCACGTCCAGGATGGAGACTTTTTCGTAGGAATTGCTGACCCGAACCGAGCCGGGGATTTCTATTATATCCACCTGGCCGTGGCTATTTTCGAGTTCCACCTGACTGACCCTGGCTACCCGCACCAGGCCATGGGAGTTCTTAATCTTGACCCTGATGCCGGCCGGGACCTGGAGCTTGAAGCTGGTGGTGAAGTTCTTCCGGCGAACAGTATCCCGGTTGGTGGTCAGAACCAGCCTGTTACCATCCCTGGTCGTCAGCAACTTGATCCGGTCGGCCACCTCCCTGGCTTCCGTCTCGCTTTTTCGCCAGACCCTTTTTTCAAAAGTGATGGCTATGTCCGGCCTCTGGCTGCCCTCCACCTGAAGGCTGCCCTGGCGGTTATTGATTT
>JANLGB010000126.1 GCA_024653405.1 Candidatus Saccharicenans sp. | reverse complement strand
TTGACCGAGCTGCTGTCGCTTTTCGGCTACGATAAACAGGAAAGCCTGGCCCGGGCCGAGCGAGCCCTGGAACTGGTGGAGCTCAAGGAGGTCAGCCAGCGTCCTATCCGGAGCTACAGCCGGGGCATGAGGCAGAGGATTAAAATCGCCCAGGCCATCGCCCACGACCCGGAGATTCTGATCCTGGACGAACCGCTGAGCGGACTCGATCCCCTGGGCAAACGCCGGATCATCAAACTGATCAAGGAATTCCGGGATGCTGGCAAAACCATAGTCGTCTCCAGCCACGTGCTGCCCGAGGTCGAAGCCATGACTTCGGAAATCATCCTGATCCATCACGGGAAAATCCTGGCCCGGGGCGATATCCATTTCATCCGGGAGCTGCTGGACAGCCATCCCCACATGATCCGGATCAAATCGCCTCAGTTCCGGGAGCTGGCCGCCCGGCTGGCCCCGGAAGATTACGTGCTGAACATCAGCTTCGAACCGGAAGCCAGGGCCGTTATCTTCGAGACCCATCATCGCGACCGCTTTTTTAACCGCCTGAACGAACTGGTGCTGGACCCGGGTCTGGACCTGGAGGAGATCACCTCACCCGATGATAACCTCCAGGCCGTTTTCGATTATCTGGTGGAAAGGTAAGATGATAGAAGAAATCCGGCGAGTTTTTTTGTTTTATTTTTTCCTGGGGAAAAAGTCCGGCCGGGCCCGGACTTTCTGGCTGCTGAGCTCGGCAGCGGTACTCATGGCTCTGGTCATCCGGGCTTACCGCCTGGCCGGCCACTGGACAGAAGACGGGCAAGTGGTCTTCCAGAATTTCTTGATGGTCTTTTTCCTCCAGTTTTTAATCGTGCTGCTGGGCCTGTTCTACGGCAGCTCGATTGTGGTGGAAGAACTGGATAACCGCACCCTGCCTTACCTGACTTCCAGGCCGCTCCGCCGGGCAGCTATGGTCGCGGGCAAGTACCTGGCCTATCTCGGCCTGACCACCGTCATGCTGGTGTCGGCCGTCTGGCTGTCTTACCTGGTGTTAAATCTTGACGCTGATTTCCAGCTGAAGTATTTGGCAACAGTTGCCCGCTACTCGGTTATTCTCTGGCTGGGGCTGGCCGCCTACCTGGCTTTTTTCAGCTTTCTCGGAACCTGGCTCAAAAAACCCATCCTGGTGGGACTGGCTTTTGGCTTCGGCTGGGAGAGTGTCATCCAGTATTTTCCGGGCACCACCCAGAAGCTGTCGGTGGCCCATTATCTCAAATCCCTGCTGCCTCAATATACCAGCAGCAGCGGCCAACTGGGATTTCTGTTCATCCGGCTGGAGCCCACCAAACCCTGGCTGGCGATCCTCGTTCTGGTGGCCATTGCTTTGGTTTTCCTGGCCCTGGCCTGCTTGATTTTTAGCTACAAAGAATACCTTTACGAAGAATAAAGAATAGGCAGTGACCTTGAATTCCGATTCTGCCGGTACCGAGGAAATCCCGGTCGGCTTCAGATTTTTTCGGCCTGACCCTTTTTATCTCCAGCCAGCCTTTCTTTAAGACTCTGCTTCAGCCGGTCGATCAGGTCCTCTTTGAGGCTCAGGAATACTTTGACATAACGTTCGCTGCTGGTGATTTCCAGGGAATCGAGAGCCTGACTGATTTCCGGAGCCTGTCCGCTCAGCCCGATCCCCAGGGCCTTGAGGCCGCTCAGGGTTTCGCCAATCTGCTTGTGTTCCTCCCTGGTCCCGGCATAGATTTTAATCTCCAGGCTGTAGGCCTGTTGTCGGTAATCGGAAAAGGAGGAAATGTATCTAACTTTCTCCGCCAGCTTGAAGGCCGGGTTATCACCGGCTTCAGCCTGGAACAGTCCGGCCGGAACCGTCAGCCAGCCGAAGGTCAGGGCCTTCAGGTTAATGTCCTTAAGGAAGGAGCGTTTATCCCGGCTGGCCAGCAGGTTGGGTGCCTTACCCTTATAAACATCTATAACTTTCTTGATAGCCTGTTCCGAACCGATGGCCAGGTTGGAATCGTCGAGGAAAGCCAGGCAGACCACGGCCGATTGTTCGATTTCAATAAATGGAAAATAGGGCAGGCCTTGGTAGAATTCTAGGTTCGATTCGTTCTGCTGCTCTGCGGGAACAAGTTTCGACCGGTCATACTTGAGGTTAACCAGCAGCACCGCGTTTTCGGCCATTTTTTTTGTGTCGCCGACCACGGCCACGGCCACGAAATAAACGCTTTGCTGCAGGTCAACAAAAGCCTCGGCTTTTTTCTGGTAAGCGCTGAGTTCTTTCTCTTCTTCGATTGTTTTCTGGACGGCTTTCAGGTTAATAAACCGATTCCAGTCAGCTACCAGAAAGGCCGAGGTTTCGGCCGGCAACAGGGTCAAAAGGTCCTGCCCGCGGGCCTGGCCGGCCACCGGACGTCTGGGGCCGGGGCTGCAATTGCTAAAAAATAAGGTCAGAATTAAAACAGCCGGAAAAACCCAGGAGGCCTGAATCTTTCTTGGGACCATGTTTTTCTCCTTTTTAATTAATACGAAAGCGACGGTTAACAGGTTCATCCCCTCTTCATCATACCAAAAGGTCGGTCCGGGGTAAAACAAAATATCTTGCCAATGACGGCGGAACTGGGGTTAAATATAAAATCTGAATTTCGGCTGGTTGGAGGTCGGATGAAAAAAATAATCACCAGGGGGCTGGTTTCGCTCCTTCTATTGATTTTAATCTCCGGGGTGGCCAGGTCAGGAGACCGTCCTCTGCAGATCCTGCCGCTGCGGGAGCAGGCCAGGGTGGTCAACGACTGGCTGGCCCGGAGGCTGGAAGTCATCCTGCCCGAGATCATGAGAAGGGAAGGGCTGGATATGTGGTTGGTCATCTGCCAGGAATACAACGAGGACCCGGTCTTCCCGACCCTGGTTCCCTTTGAGGCCCTTTCCGCTCGCCGTCTGTCGATGCTGGTTTTCTTTGACCAGGGGCCGGAAAAGGGCCTGGGGAGATTTTCCGTCAGTCGTTATCCCATCGGTCAGCTGTACCGGGCAGTCTGGAACCCAGAGAAAGAGCCTGCCAGTGGCAGGCCCTGGCCACCCAGGTCAAAGCCCGGAAGCCGAAGAAGATAGCCATCGACGAATCACTGACTTTTGCTTTTGCCGATGGGCTGACCGCCAGCAATAAGCAGCTCCTGGTTAAATACCTCGGGCCTGACTATGCCCGGAGACTGGTTTCGGCTGAAAGGCTGGTAGTTGGCTGGCTGGAGAGAAGGTTGCCCGAGGAAATCGAAGTCTATCACCACCTGGCCCGGCTGGCCCACCAGATTATCAGGGAGGGCTTTTCCAGTGCCGCTATCACCCCGGGCCTGACCACAACCGAAGACCTGGAGTGGTGGTTCTGGCAAAAGATCAACGACCTGGGTCTGAGGGCCTGGTTTTCACCGACCGTCGACCTGCAGCGACCGAAGTCTTCTCCCTACCAGGACAAGGTAATAAGAAGGGGAGACCTGCTCCACTGTGATATCGGTCTCAGCTACCTGCGGTTGAATACTGACCACCAGGAACTGGCCTATGTTTTGAAACCGGGAGAGACCGAACCACCGGCCGGATTGCGGGCGGCTCTGGCCAGGGCTAACCGCCTCCAGGATATTCTGGTAGAAGAATTTAAGGTTGGCCGAAGCGGCAACCAGGTCTTGGCCGCGGCTCTGGGCCGGATGCGGGCGGAAGGACTAAAAGGCAGCATCTATACCCACCCCCTGGGTTTTCACGGGCATGCAGCCGGTCCGACCATTGGCCTTTGGGATAAGCAGGATGGCGTTCCGGGCCAGGGTGATTACGAATTGTTTTATGATACCTGCTATTCGATCGAGCTCAACTGTCGTTCGCAGGTGCCCGAATGGGATAACCAGGAAGTGGTTATGGGCCTGGAGCAGGATGCTGCCTTTACCCGGCAGAAAGTGCTTTACCTGGACGGCCGGCAGACGGTACTCCACCTGGTCCGCTGAGCCAGGATTGGTCCGGGGTGGCCCGAGTTTATTTAAGATAAAGAAACCTCAGCCGGGGCTCAGCCATGAGGGCCGGCTGATTTTTTGATTAAGAACAGGCGGCCATTTTTTAATGGCTTGCCAAAAAAATTTTAAGGAGAAATATAGATAATGACAGCAAAAAAAACTGGCCTCAATCCGGCCAAAGTTATCACCGGCTTACTGGCGCTGATTTTTCTCTTTACTCTATCTCTATCCCTGGCCGCAGCCAGCCTCCCTGACAGGGCTAACTATGAACTAGCTTCCCGCTGGACGGCGGCCAGGGTGGCCAAGTTAGTTTTTGACCTGGAGGTACAGCCGCACTGGCTGCAGAGCGGAGACCGTTTCTGGTATAGTTACGAAACGCCAGAAGGAAAGAACTGGTACCTGGTGGACGCGGTGGCCGGGACCAGGAAACCCCTGTTCGACCGGGCCCGAATGGCCGCTGACCTGACCAGAATTCTCCTTTCTCCTTATGAGGCCCAGCACCTGCCTATCAAGACCATCAAATTTATCAAGGATGACACGGCCATTCAGTTTGAAATCGAAGTTCGGCTGGATAACGACGTGGCGGTCGATGGCCAGGTGATGAAGGTCAGCGAGCTGGAGAAACGGTTCCTGGACCGGGAGAAAGAAAAAGAAAAAGAACAGGACACCGAAATGGATAAAACCAGGACCGAGAAGGAAAAACCCAAAGAACCGGAAAAGAAGACCCTGGTCCTGGGGTTTGAATACGACCTGAAATCAGCCAGGCTGACCTTGCTCAAAGATTACCAGGCCCGGCCTAAGAGACCGCGCTGGGCCTCTCTTTCGCCCGATAAAAAATGGGTGGTTTTTGCCCGCGGCCATAACCTGTTCCTGATGGATGCCGATAACTACGCCCGGGCTCTGAAAAAGGCTGACGATAAATCTATCCAGGAAATCCAGCTGACCAGCGACGGGGAAGAATTTTACAGTTTCAGCCGCCGGCTGCGGGATGAGGAAATCAAAGAACTGCAGAAGGATGAAAAGGAGCGAAAGGATTTCCGGCGGCCGGCCATTATGATTTTCTGGTCGCGGGATTCGAAAAAGATAGCCTGTATCCGCCAGGACGAAAGGAAGGTGGGCGAGCTCTGGGTGATTAACAGCCTGGCCAACCCCAGGCCGACCTTGGAAGCCTACAAGTACGGGATGCCCGGTGAGGAAAACCAGCCTCAGCCAGAGATCCTGGTTTTTGACCTGGAAACCAGGAGCCGGGTCCGGGTCAAGGCTGAAAAATTCAAGGACCCCAGCTACAATATTTTTACCGCTCCCCGCAAGGCAGTGGAAGACGACCCCGGTGAGCCGCCCCCGGCTCTCTGGTTGTCGGAGACTTCGGACCGGCTGTATTTCGGACGCCAGACCCGGGACCTTCACGGCTACGAGGTCTGCCTGGCTGACACCCAGAGCGGCGAGGTCCAGACTCTGATCAGCGAGAGGTTGAATACCTACGTCGAGTACCAGCCGCTCTACCTGCTCAACGGCGGCCGGGAAATGGTCTGGTGGTCAGAACGGGATGGCTGGGGTCATTATTATCATTATGACGGAAACGGCCGGCTGAAAAACCAGATTACCTCGGGCGAATTTAACGCTCAGAGAGTGGTCCGGGTGGATGAAAAGAGCCGCCTGCTCTATTTCCTGGCCTGTGGCCGGGAAAAGGGGGAAGACCCTTACTATCTCCATCTCTACCGGGTGGGCCTGGACGGCCGGGGCCTGGAGCTCCTGACCCCGGGCAATTTTAACCATACCGTCTCCATGTCCGATTCGGCCAGGTTTTTTGTGGTCAACTATTCCCGGGTGGATGCCGCCCCCAAGTCGGACCTGTATCAGGCCAATGGGCGCAAGCTACTGGAGCTGGAAACGGTGGATACCAGCCGACTGCTGGAGGCCGGTTTTAAATTCCCGGAAACCTTCAGCCTCAAGGCCGCCGACGGAATTACCGACCTCTACGGGGTGATCTACAAGCCCTTTGATTTTAACCCGGATAAGAAGTATCCGATCATCGCCTACGTTTATCCCGGTCCGCAGACCGAGAGCGTTTCCAAGAGCTTTTCTCCCCGGAATCAGAACATAACTCTGGCCCAGTTGGGTTTCATCGTGATTGAAGTCGGCAACCGCGGGGGCAGCCCGATGCGTTCCAAGTGGTACCACAATTTCGGTTACGGTAACCTCCGCGATTACGGCCTGGCCGACAAGAAATATGCCATTGAGCAGCTGGCCGCCCGCCATTCCTTTATCGATATTAACCGGGTGGGGATTTACGGCCATTCTGGCGGCGGGTTTATGACCGCGGCTGCCCTGCTGGTCTATCCCGATTTCTTCAAGGTTGGGGTGGCTTCATCCGGCAATCACGAGAACAACATCTACAACCGCTGGTGGAGCGAGAAACATCATGGAGTCA
>JANLGB010000125.1 GCA_024653405.1 Candidatus Saccharicenans sp. | reverse complement strand
TTTTTGCCGTCAACACTCCCGATTGATTCTGCCGGAAGGAAATCTCCTCCCGGAACCAGAATAAATTGCCTGGGGCACCGAAATACGGTGGGCTGATTTAGAGAAAATTGCACCTCAAGCCTCAAGAAAAATCCGGGTCAAGTTCCAACTTTGAGTTCAATGGACCTCAATTTAGAGGCTTCAGCCCGGCAGTCTGCAAATTTTTCGAGCCAAGAGCCTCAGAACCTGGCCCGAACCAGTCTATCGGCCGCCTGAGGTGTTGTCCTGTCTTAAGCATTAATACTTTTAAGCTCCGACCGGTCTTCTGTTATAATCTTTTCGAACAGAGGTTTCGAGATGAGCGGACTGGCCATAATTCTGGCCCTGGTTTTTTCACCGGTGGCTGCCCTGTCCGCCTACCTCATCACCTACGCCGAATACCGCAAACACTTCCCGGAAGACCTGAAAAAAGCCCGAAAACTGGCCCTGAACTTCGCCCTCAGCACCATGGTGTTTTTTGCCACGCTCATCATCCTGGCCTTCCTGGTTATCGACAAATGGTTGCCCAAATGAAATTCAGGAACAGTCTTTACCTTTCAGTGGTGGTGCCGGCCTTTAACGAAGAAAAAAGAATCGGCTTCAGCCTGTTCCGGATTAAAGACTACCTACAGAGCCGGAACATCAGCGCCGAAGTCATCGTGGTCGATGACGGCAGCACCGACCGGACGGCGGAAGAGGCCGGCGAAATCATGGCTGATTATCCCGAATTCAGGGTGATAACTCTTCCGGTCAACCGCGGCAAGGGAGCAGCCGTGCGCAGCGGGGTGCTCCAGGCCCGGGGCGAGCTGGTGCTTTTCACCGATGCCGACCTGTCGACGCCGATTGAAGAACTGGAAAAATTCCTGCCCCTGGCCAGGGAAGGTTGCCAGGTAGTCATAGGCTCTCGGGCCCTGCCGGAGTCCCAAATAAAAGAGCGCCAGGGCTGGCTGAGAGAGCACCTGGGAAAATTCTTCAACCTGTTGGTCCGGCTGCTGGTTCTGAAGGGTTTTAAGGATACCCAATGCGGCTTCAAGCTCTTCCGGAAGGAGGCAGCCAGAGAAATTTTCCTGCGTCTGGAGACGGAAGGCTTCGCCTTTGACGTCGAAGTTCTGCTCCTGGCCCAGAAACTCGGTTATAAGATCTGTCAGGTGCCGGTGGTCTGGGTCAACCACCCGGAATCACGGGTCCGGCTGGTCAGGGGCTCTCTGGAGATGCTGGGCGAGCTTTTAAGAATAAGAAGAAAGAAAAAGGGGGACATTTTCATCCGTCCCTGATTTTTCCGCGGCCTCCAGTTTTTCTGGCCGAAAGGAAAAGGAACTTTCCCGGCAACCCTGTATTAATTTTGTCCATGAGTTTTGCCTTAACCATTTCACCCGCTTAGATTTAGATGATGGTATCGGATTATATTTTGAGATAATTATTGACAGACTAATACCTTACTTTGACCATTCATTACTGAATCAGGCCGAAGCGCTGAAAAGGATGGACGGCTTAAACGATTACGGGGCGGCCACCTCTAAGCCTGAGGTTACTATTTTTTCCTGTTTTTCCTTTCCTGGTTTTTTATTTTTATATCCTTACCCGGCCCTTTGGCTTTTTGCTTCCTCTGGCCTTCTTGTAAGATTTCATCCAGCAGAGAACAGGCCCCGGTCACGAAGCCGGTGCAGTATTTTTCAAACAGATTCTTCTCACTGGCCAGGGCCAAGCCCTGTGCCGTCTTCAAGCTGCAACCGATCAGGTCGGTGCAGTTAATCGAGCTGTATTTATGGCTGAAGCGCCGGCAGAATTCCTGTGCCAGCTCATAGGTTAATTCCTTGGCGGCCTTATCCTCGGCCCGGGTGCGGCCGAAATTCAAGCTGATGGCCAGCAGGGCCCCGGTCACCGCCCCGCAGGTCAAACCCAGATGTGACATTCCGCCTCCCAGAACCTGGGACAGTTTTAAGGCCGTTTCTGGCGGCAGGCCGGCTTCCACTGCATAGGGCGTAAAAACCGCTTGAGAGCAGCTGAAGCCTTCCTGGAATAATTTTTTGGCTCTCCTGGCTCTGTCGTCTGTCACGGGTCTCCTCCAGTTTCCCGGTTTAGCAGAAATATCAACAGTCTCTAAACTTCAAGAGAAAATAATATTACGTTATCCGGCGCTTTACGGTCAATAACCAGCTGACCTCGGCTTACACGGCCATGGACTATTATCGGGTTTTAAGCGAAAAAAAATGAGCCGGTACTCCCGGGAACAATGAGAGACTACCTGAATAATACGAACAGACAAAAGTAGATATAAAACTAAGGTCAGCTTAGCCAACGAGAATTATCTCAGAACATCTGCGGCCGGCTAATTTATATAATAAGAAGAATCAAGCGGTACTCATTCCATCAGCCAGGAAAAAACCCGAGGAAAAAATATTATCCTTTGTTTTCCAGCACAGGCTGAATAAACAAAAATTATCGGTCTTTAAGATCCAGGGAGCGCTGCTTAGAGTCAGAAGCACTATGGGCTGAAAAACGAAGGCCCCGCGTTGGGTACGGCTTTAGTCTGGGTTTTCTTATCCAATTTTGATTTTAAAATGGATGTTACGAAGCCAGTTGACACTGGCCAGAGACCAGTATAATTTAGAGCCAACTAAGAAATTGAGGTCTTTATGTATAAGATGAATAATCACTGGTTCTCACTCAGGACTCGGGGAAAATTCTGCCTGGCTCTGGTTCTTTCCCTGTTTCTGGCTTTTCTGACGGCCGGAACCACCGACTGTGGACCGGCCGGGACGCGGCCTGAGAACTGGGCCCAGCCGGTCAAGCTGGCTGGCGTCTCCAACCTTTATAGAGTCTCAGACCAGCTCTACCGCTGCGCCCAGCCGACAGCAGCCGGATTCAAGGAATTGGAGAAACTGGGCATCAAGACCGTGGTTAACCTCCGCAGCGAACACTCGGACCGAAACCTGCTGGCCGGCACCAATCTCAAATATTATGAAATCCCATCCAAGGCCACCCAGGTCAAAGAGGCCGACCTGCTGAAATTCCTGCAGATTGTCACCAACCCGGAGGAAGGGCCCTACCTGGTTCACTGCCACCACGGGGCTGACCGGGCCGGTCTGTTTGTGGCCGTCTACCGGGTTGTGGTCCAGGGCTGGTCTAGAGAGGAGGCCATCCGGGAAATGCAGCAGGGCGGCTTCGGTTTTCACAATACCTATACCAACATCGTCAAGTATCTTCAAATCTTCGACCCGGAGAAATTCCGCCGGGCCTTAAAAAAGGGGGACACACTACCTATTTCCCAATTTTTTCGCCGGTCAACCTTGACCCGGTCTTGAAAGATGTTTTGTTCCTGACTGACCGAAAACAGCTCAGCTTGTTCAGGCTGGAAAACAAGTTTGCCCTGGAGCCGGGCTGGCTTGGAGCGGGCAGTCAAATCACCCCAGATATTGGGAACTATTAAGCAGGCCCTTTCTTTTTCAACAATTTATTCAGTGAATAACCTGGAAATATGTGGTGTCCTGGCTCTTTAATATATATTAGTTACTTAACAAGTGAGGCCCATAATCGTCGCCCTTTTTAAGATTTTATTCCCAGTCCAGCAGCCGTTTCTGCCCCTGCAGGGCCCTGATGGCCGTGACCTCCTGAGTAACTTCCAGGCAACCGCGGTAACGGCCGTCGTCGTCCCGGACGGCAAAATAGCGAATGTGGATAAAACGACCGTTCATTTCAATCCAGAACTCAGCCACATCTTTCTCGCCCTTCTTAAAAGCTTCCAGGATGCGGTTCACCATATGAACACTCTTCGGCGGATGACAATTCTGGACCTGTCGACCGATGACTCCCGGGCTCCTGGGGAAGATGCGGTCAGGAGTGTCGGAATAGTATATGACCGTGTCATTCTCATCGACGAAACTGATGTCCACCGGAAGGTGGGTCAGCATCAGGTCAATCTGCTCGGCCGTCAGCCGCCCGGTTCTCAGGTCCAGGAGAGTCTGCACCCGCCGGGGCGGGGTTCCGGACCGACCCGTTTCGGACGCGGACAGCGCTTCTTCTCCGCGACCGCGAGCCTCCTGCCCATAGCCGGCATATCCCCGGCCAATAGCCGGCCCAGAGTCTGAGGGAACGGCCGGCGGTTGCCACCCGGTCCCGGGCTTTATCCAGGCATAACCGATCTCTTCCTCTCCCCTCTTAACCCGGGCCCAGTCTTCTTCTTTCAACACTTCCAGGCTCATAGGGAAAAGAATTTTTTCTTCCTTGTAAATCATGTCCTGGATCATCTGCAGCAGCTGACCGGTCCTGAGCGTCAGCCGGCCGGCGGCCTCCGGAGCCTGGACTTTCTGTTCCAGCAGCTTTTTCAGGTCCTTCAGCTCCCGTCTGATATCATCATGAATGGCCCACATGACCTTGGTCGGGCCGGTTACCCCACGGGCTTCCAGCAGCGGAAACAGCTGGTTCTCTTTTTTAAGATAATGCTTCTCAATTTCGGACAGGTTGAGCAGAAGCTGAGCCAGCTCCTGCAGGTTGCTTTCAACCTCGCCCCAGGCGGTTTCCCGCGGGATTCTCTCCAGCAGCAGCTTGATTTCGGCCAGCAGTTTCTCCAGGGCCCGATTTTCAGCCATCAGGGTATGAACTGGATGCCCGGGCGGAGTACTGGGTGATTCCTGGACTTCCAGGGCCTCTTCAAATATTCTGACGTGTAAATCACACAGTTTCTTAACCTCTTCTTCCGGCATCCCCTCCTCAATTACCTGCTGTTCCAGCCGGGCAATCTCTTCCGGGCCAACATCCTTGATCAGGGCCGCAAATCGTTTTTTGAGTTCGTCCGGATTTCCTCCCCGGTGTAGCTCTCTGATTATCTCTTTAAGTTTTTCTGTCCTATTCTGGCTGGTAACTTTGGACTCGGAGTTGTTGGCTGCTGCCTCCCCGGCGCCGCCCCCGGTCTCAGTTTGGCCGCTCCTGGTTTCTATTTCCTTCCGTATTTTTTCTATCAATTCGGCCGGGGTTAACCCGCCTTCGGCCGCCACCTGTTTCAGGCTGGCCATCCTGGCCACCGTCTGGCGCAGGACCGGGTTTTTCAATTTCTTGAATTCCGGAGACAGCCGGACCAAAAAATCAAGCAAAAAGGGATAGTGCTTTAATAACTCATGCAGGCTGGTTTTTTCATTTAATTCCATGCTCGGCCCTCCTCAGGCTTTAGGGCCAGCCGTTTCCTTCCTGGCCGGCGGCCCTGGTTAATTCCTACTATTTTAGTAGGATTTAATAATAACATAAAAACTGCCCGGCCACAACAGGAAAACCCTGGCGGCGGGAAGAGCCCTTCAGTCGGACCGGCGGCCGGGTCGGCGATTTTCGACCCGCGCCCCCAGGCTGTTTTCATCGGGTCTGGCCCGGGCCGGGCTACTTCCTTATTATTAAGCTTATTATAGACAACCTTTCTCGGTGGCCTCAACCTTCAGCGGCTTCTCGGCCAGAAGTGTCGCCTTCAGAAGCTAACATTCTCTCTACACCTTCTCTACTGTTCTGTTAAAAGCACCTCTCTTTAGGGGAAAATAAATTTTTTAATCAGGGCCCGTGGTCTGGCTATTCTTTGCTGATAAAGGAAATAATTGTCACCCGTTATCCTGACCTATTTTTTTATTTTATTTTTAAGAATATTTCTTCAATTATTTTCAAGCGATATACATTAACTTCTCGCCAATCAAGCCACCACCCTTCTGGCTGAACAGCCACCCTTCAGCTTGACTCAGACCGGCTCCCTGATATAAAGATAAAGCCAGGCAGTAAAGAAAAAAGAAAGGAGTGCAGCATGAAAACTTCTCGTCTGGCCGTCATCCTAGTCCTGGTGCTGGCCGCGTTTTTCCTGTTTTCCGCCGGCTGGCTAAAATCCAACCTCAAAGCCTACCGGGTGGAAGCCGGCCAGCAGAAACCGCTGCTGGAATACCTGACCTCGCCTGAACGCAGCTCGGCCCCCTTTTCCGAAGCAGTCCGGGTGGGCAACCTGCTTTTTCTTTCGGGGCAACTGGGCCGAGACCCGGAGACCGGAAAACTGGCTGAAGGCGGCATTGAAGCAGAAACCAGGCAGTGTCTGGAAAACATCAAGCGAACGCTGGAAAAATACGGCTCCTCCCTGGACCGAGTGATCAAAGCCACGGTCATGCTGGCCGACATCAGCGAGTGGGCAAAAATGAATTCGGTATATGCTACCTACTTCACCAGGAACAAACCGGCCCGCAGCGCTTTCGGAACGAGCGGCCTGGCCGGCGGGGCCAGGGTGGAGATTGAAGTCGTGGCTTATGTTGAATAAACCTAAAACAGGATAATCGGACAGTCTGAATAAAATCAAAGCATAGGCTAAGGGTAATAGATGATTACTGTTTACTATTCTCCCCCATCCCATTAATCCGGCCGCTCTTAAAACCTGAGCGGTTATTTAACTTAGAAAAATCAAGAATTAACCGACTCAGCTCAGTTAACCCCAGGGAGTGAGGCTAATCTTAACGCCAGCCTGGATTAAAGCTTCCCTGTTCTGCCTTTATAAAACCCAAAAAAAAACAATAAAAAAAAAGGCCAGGT
>JANLGB010000124.1:1286-6597 GCA_024653405.1 Candidatus Saccharicenans sp. | reverse complement strand
TGACGGCCATGGTCTCCCGCCAGACCTCTTCCGCCATGTTTCCCATTTCCCCGTAGGTCCAGATGCCGGCATTGTTAACCAGGATATCAATCCGACCCCAGTGCTCCCCTACCTGATTTACCATCCTCTCCACATCTGCCCGGCTGGAGATTTCAGCCCGACAGAGAAGTCCTTCCCGACCTTGGTCTTCCACCAGCTTTTTTGTTTCTCGAGCCGCCGGCTCATTACGCTGATAGTGGATAGCCACATCGGCCCCGGCCGCGGCCAGCAGTATACAGGTGGCCCGGCCTATGCCCCTGGAACCGCCGGTTACCAGAGCTTTTTTCCCGACAAGTCTAATCATTGGTCTTCATCCTTTCTCAGACATAGCTCAGACTAAAATCAGCCAGCTTGTGAAATTCCAGATAACGATAGATCTGGTCAGTATAGGGCAGGATTTTTTCCTTCATTACCGAAAAATACTTATCAACCGGCGGCAACTGACCTTCCACCGCCGCTATGGCTGCTAGTTCGGCTGAACCCAGGTAAACCCAGGCATTATCGCCCAGGCGATTATCAAAATTCCGGGTGGAGGTGGAAATAACCGTGGTTCCCGGCCTGACCCGGGCCTGGTTGCCCATGCACAGCGAACAGCCAGGTATCTCCACCCTGGCTCCCACCTGGGAAAAAGCGGCAAATAGACCCTCTTTCATCAGCTGGGAATAATCCATCTTGGTCGGAGGAGTCAGCCAGATGCGGGTCGAAGGGTAGCAGGCTTTTTCGAAGATTCTGGCTGCCGCTCGGAAATGGCCGATATTGGTCATGCAGGAACCTATGAAGACTTCGTCAATTTTAACCCCGGCCACCTCGCTCAATAGCCTGACATCATCCGGGTCGTTGGGACAGGCCAGGATCGGCTCCTTGATTTCAGCCAGGTCAATTTCCAGGACGGCGGCGTACTCGGCCTTGGCATCTCTTTTCAGCAGGACCGGGTTTTTCAGCCAGTCCTCACAGGCCCTGATCCTTTTTTCCAGGGTGCCAGCATCCTGGTAGCCTGCCTCAATCATCTTTTTCATAAGAGCGATGTTGCTCTTCAAATACTCCACCACTTTTTCTTCCTTCATGGCGATAACCGCCGCGGCCGCCGACCTTTCGGCTGAAGCATCAGTCAGCTCATAAGCCTGCTCCACCGTCAGCTCTTCCAGACCTTCCATTTCCAGAATCCGGCCGTTGAAGACGTTCTTCTTGCCCCTCTTGGCCACAGTCAGCAGACCCTGCTTGATGGCAAAATAGGGAATGGCATTGACCACATCCCTGAGAGTTATCCCCGGGTTCAGTTGGCCAGAAAACTTGACCAGGACTGATTCCGGCATATCGAGCGGCATGAAGCCCAGGGCCCCGGCGAAGGCCACCAGGCCCGAACCCGCCGGGAAACTGATACCGACCGGGAACCTGGTGTGAGAATCGCCGCCGGTGCCCACGGTATCGGGAAGAATCAGCCTATTGAGCCAGGAATGAATGACCCCGTCTCCCGGTTTCAGGGCGACACCCTTTCTCTCGACCATAAAAGCTGACAGATTGCGGTGCATCCGGACATCGGTGGGCTTGGGATAAGCAGCCGTGTGGCAGAAAGACTGCATGAAAAGTTCAGTCTGGAATTCCAGGCAGGCCAACTCGGTTAGTTCGTCGGCCGTCATCGGACCGGTCGTGTCCTGGGAGCCGACCGTAGTCATCCGCGGTTCGCAGGCCGTGCCGGGCAAAACTCCGTCCAGGCCACAAGCCCGGCCGACGATTTTCTGGGCGAGAGTGAAACCCTGACCCGGCCGCGGAACGGGGTTCTGCACCTGGACAAAAAAGTCGGCATCCGGCCAGCCCAGGTCTTTTCTGGCCCGAGCTGTCAGCTGGCGGCCTATGATCAGGTTAAGGCGCCCCCCGGCCCGGAATTCGTCCTTAATAGTTACCGGCTTCCAATCAAATTTGGCCAGCACTTCCCCGCTCTGGCTCAGGATGAGGCCTTCTCGTGTTCTTATTTTGATCACCTCGCCAGTTTTCAGCCGGCTGACATCGGCCTGGATGGGCAATCCACCGGAATCTTCGGTGGTGTTGAAGAAAATCGGCGCGATCAGACCGCCTATCACTACTCCCCCCCGCCTTTTATTTGGTACGTAAGGAATATCTTCGCCGATGTGCCACATCAACGAATTGCAGGCTGATTTGCGGGAAGAACCGGTTCCGACGACATCGCCCACAAAAGCCACCCGGTAGCCCTCTTCCCGGAATTTTCTGATTATTTCCAGCCCGCCCGGAAAGCGGGTCTCACCCAAGCTTAAAGCATGGAGCGGAATGTCCGGACGGCTCCAGGCATACTTGGCCGGCGAAAAATCATCAGTGTTTATCTCACCGTCAACCTTGAAAACTTTAAGTTCAATCTCTTCCGGCAGGTCAGGACGCGACAGATACCACTCCCCCCTGGCCCAGGATTCCAGGACTTGCCTGGCCTGCTTATTGGTTTTAGACAGAGCCAGCACTTTATCATAAGCGCCATAGACCAGGACGATTTTTTTTAGGGCTTCAGCCGCCATAGAGGCCAGGTCTGGCCTTTCCAGCATGGTCACCAGGGGCTCGACATTATACCCGCCGATCATGGTTCCCAGCAGGAAGACTGCTTTTTCCGGGCTGACCAGGGGAGATTTTCTCTGGCCCAGAGCAATTTCCGTCAACCAGGCAGCTTTAATTCTGGCCGCCGGGTCAACTCCAGGCGAGATTCTCTGCTCCAGAAGATAAAGCAGTTCCTGTTCTTTTCCAGCTGGCGGATTTTCCAGAAGCTGGCATAGCTCCCGGGTTTCTTCCGGATTCAGGGGCAGCGGGGGGATGCCCTGTTTTTCTCTTTCTTGAGCTTTTTGATAATAGCCTTCCAGCATCGGGTCAACTCCTTTTTTATTATTTAAGGTAAAGCGGATAATACAGCCTAATATCTTAATGAATTATCGCCTGCTTTGTCAAAAAATGTATCAATCCCGAGCCTGACAAAAGGTCAAATAGGGAATACTATCATGGTCAGAAAATCCGATCGGGAAGTAAGGTCGGAAGAGGACGGGCGGGGTTCGGCTGGAGGAAGAGTTGCTCTTTCCAGTAATAACCTGATAAGTTCCACTCCTACAGTTGTGGTTCCCCCGGCTGGACTCCAGCAGCGTCGCCCCGAACCACTCCCATTATACTGTTTACTATGTCCCAGCCTGATAGAAAAAATTGGTTGATTTTAACTTCTGAAAATAATAAAATTAATTCTTAAATTTTTCTCTTAAAACCAAATCAGGAGGTAAAATGATCAACCAGACCGCTATTGAAAGAGCCAAAGAACACTTTGGCAAGCTTATGGAAGCCCAGATGAAACGCATGGCCAGCATGAAGCACGAGCCAGACTGGGTTGACTACAGCCAGATTTCACCCATCAAGATTGGGATTCTTCCCGGCGATGTATGGCCCGATGCCATCGCCGGCCATACATCGCCGCCGAGGCCGAGAGGGTCCTGCGTTACATGCTGGAGGATGAAATCAAGAATGGCAAAATTTTCATTGCCACGATCGAAGGTCTGACCATTGAAAACCGAGCCGCCCATAAAAAGGCCATACCGGATGATGTCCTGGCTGAAATCAGAAAGTACCATGTTACCCTGAAAGGACCCACCACCACTCCCAGGAAGGGCGACCCCTGGCCCAACATCGAAAGTTGCAATGTGGCCATGAGAAAAGAGCTTGACCTGTTCGCCAACGTCAGGCCGGTTCGCGTTCCCAAGCAGGGAATAGACTGGGTCTTTTTCAGAGAAAACACCGAAGATCTTTACGCTCTGGGACCTTACGGGATCGACGTGGATGAAGACTTTTCTATCGATTTCAGGCTGATCTCAACTCCAGGTGCTGTAAGAATTATCAGGATGGCCTTTGAGTATGCGCGGAAAAATAAAAGAGCAAAAGTTACCTGTGTAACTAAAGCCAACGTGGTTAAGACAACCGACGGCAGGTTCCTTGATGTTTTCTATAAGATTGCAAAAGAATATCCGGAAATTCAGACTGACGACTGGTATATTGACATTATGACCGCCAAGCTGGTTGATGAAAAACGTCGCCGTGAATTCCAGGTGCTGGTTATGCCTAACATGTGGGGTGACATACTGACCGACGAAGCGGCCGAATTTCAGGGCGGAGTGGGTACGGCTGGGGCTGCCAACATCGGCAAACAGTATGCCATGTTTGAAGCCATTCATGGCTCGGCTCCCAGAATGGTCCAGGAAGGCAGAGCCCAGTATGCTGACCCGGCTAGCATGATCAGGGCCGCGGCCATGCTCATCAATCATATCGGTTACGTGGAAAAGGCCCGGAAGCTGGAAATGGCCCTGGACATCTGCGGCCAGTACGAGAAGAAGCTGGTTATCACCGGTCGGCCTACCGGCGCTACCGGTAAAGCTTTCACCGATTACCTGATTGACTGGCTGAAAAACCCCAAACTGGAAGAAACCTGGCAGGGCTACGTTAAAGGTTGAAATTCACCGGGACCAGAATAGATTGATAAAAGTCTGAAAAACAGACAGCGAAAAAACTAATTTAAGGAGTCTGATATGCGTAAAAAGATTGCTCTAATTGGCGGAGGGCAGATCGGCCAGATATTGGCCATGCTGGCTGCCCAGAAAGAACTCGGAGACATAGTCATTCTGGATGTTCCTGAGTATGTTAACGTCTGCAAGGGCAAAGCCCTGGACCTGATGGAAATGGCTCCCCACGGCAACTATGATGCCAACATCACCGCCACTTCCGATTACAAGGACATCGAGGGCGCCGACGTGGTTATCGTCACCGCCGGCAAACCGAGAGAAGCCGGCATGACCAGGGAGGACCTGCTCAACGTCAACATTAAGATCATCACGGCCGTAGCCAACGGGGTCAAGCAGTACGCTCCCCATGCCTTCTGCATAATCGTCACCAATCCGCTCGATGCCATGGTTTATGTCTTCCATAAAGTTACCGGCTTTCCTAAAAACCAGGTAATCGGCATGGCCGGTACCCTGGACACAGCTCGCTGGAGAGCTTTCATTGCCATGGAACTCGGGGTTTCGGTGGCTGACGTGGCCGGCACCGTTCTCGGCGGACACGGACCGGATATGGTTCCCCTGCCCCGCCTGACCACAGTCGGCGGCGTGCCTTTAACTGAAATCGCCACACCCGAGCAGATAGAGCGCCTGGTGACCAGGACCAGAGAAGCCGGCACCGAGATTGTCAAGTTGTTCGGCAAAGGCTCGGCCTTCTTCAGCCCGGCCTGGAGCGCCATCGTCATCGC
>JANLGB010000124.1:0-1276 GCA_024653405.1 Candidatus Saccharicenans sp. | reverse complement strand
AGATAAGACTCGGCGATGACGATGGCGCTCCAGGCCGGGCTGAAGAAGGCCGAGTCTTATCTCAAAGATAAACGCCGGGTGCTGCCCTGTGCGGCCCTGTGTGAAGGTGAGTACGGAGTTAATGGCCTGTTCATCGGCGTGCCCTGTCTGATCAGTGCCAGGATTTTTTCCATACCCCTGGCACTGATCAGACAGGGGTATGGAAAAAATCCTGGAAATCAAGCTGACCGAAGAAGAAAAAGCCCAGTTCCAGAAGACAATAGCTTCAGTCAGCAAGACTGTGGCCGAGTGCAAAATCTAAGGGCTGAAATTAGAATCAGTATAATTTTATAATAATTCTAAAAAAGCCTATGAAAAAGGATGAGCGGAGCCGCCAGAAGCGGCTCCGCTTTTTACTTTCAGCCCAGATTAAGATAAGCCGATGATAATCCACGAATACCAGGCAAAAGAATTTCTGAAGCAGCTTGGACTTAACATACCTGAAGGTGAATTGGCCAGTAGCCCGGCCGAAGTTAGAAAAATTACCATTAATCTATCCCCCCCTGTCATTATCAAAGCCCAGGTCTTATCTGGCGGCCGTGGAAAAGCCGGGGGTATACTTAAAGCCCAGACAGCCGAAGAAGCCGAAGCCCTGGCCCGGAAGCTTCTTGGACAGAGACTGGTCACCGCTCAAAGCGGCCCTCGGGGCCTGGAAGTGAAAAAAATACTGGTAGAAAGAGCCCTGGACCTGAGGAGAGAACTTTACCTCGGACTGGCAGTAGACCGTAGCCGCGAAAACCTGGTGGCCATCGTCAGCCGCCAGGGTGGGCTGGATATAGAAGAGCTGTCCATCTCCAAGCCCGAGTTGATCAAGAAAATCGGCTTCTCCCCCGACGAGGGCCTCAGACTCTTTCAGCTCCGCCAGCTGGCCTATTTCCTGGAACTTGAAGAAGACCTGGTCAAAGACCTCATCAACCAGATGCGTTCATTAACCCGCTTTTTCATCGACCTGGACCTGAAACTTCTGGAGATAAACCCGCTGGCTCTGACTGCGGACGGCCAGCTGGTGGCTGTCGATGCCAGGATGGAATTTGACGACTGCGCCCTGGTTCGCCACCCGGAGCTGTCCTCCCTGGAAGACGAAAACCTGGAAAACGAACTGGAAAGACGAGCCCGGAAATTTAAGCTGAATTATCTTAAAATGGACGGCCGGATAGGCTGCCTGGTCAACGGGGCCGGGCTGGCCATGGCCACCATGGACATCATCCAGCACTTTGGCGGCCAGCCGGCCAACTTC
>JANLGB010000123.1:4454-6602 GCA_024653405.1 Candidatus Saccharicenans sp. | reverse complement strand
CTTTACTCTGCTTTCAGGCAGAGTAAAGGGGAGCCCGTCCCGTCCTCCGGTGGTTCAGGATGAACTCCCTGACTGCTTCCGGTTGCAGTGAAATCCCGTCTTCTCGAAGGCGTTGTTGAAAGAGCTGACCGCAGAGAAAAACGGAAAAGCTGAGTTCATCCAGGGGATAATCCAGAAATTGCAGGAAAGACAGAATTTCCCTGATTATCGGTCGGCTTCTTATATCCAGGGCTGAGTAGGGCACAAAGGGGATCTGTAACTCGTTGAGCCAGGCTGCGGCTTTCTTGACCCGTTCGTTTTCGTAGGTCAGAATGGCCAGGTCGGCGTAGCGATAGCCACGCGCCAGCAGTTCCTGGATCAGGTTCTGAACCTCTTTCTTTTCCGGTTCCTCCAGTTCTTCACCCTCCGGCTGATCGGGGTCATTATTGTGGTTGGCCGTTTCTCTTTTTGGTTTTCTGGATAGGTCAACCAGTTTCAGTTCGGCGTAACCCGGAAAAGGTTCAGAGCCCCGAGCCGGACGGCAAGTAAAATCATCCAGGCCACTGCGGCTGGCGGCTTCCCGCCACAGGCGGGCATCTTTCCAGGCCATGGTTTCCAGCGGCAGTTCCTTGATGCCATCCGGAAAGAGGCGATTCAGCCACCTGAGCAGCTGTTCGCGGCTGCGCCAGTTTTCCTGCAATTCGGCTACCCTGGGGCGAACCGAAGCAAATCCGTCCCGGCCCTTTATGACCATGATCTGGTAATCGGCCTCGCGGAAGCCGTAGATAGCCTGCTTGGTATCACCGACTAGGAACAGGCTTCCGCCCTGGGACAGAGCATTTTCTATCAGCGGGTAAAGGTTAGCCCATTGCAGAGGAGAGGTGTCCTGGAATTCGTCAATAAGGTAATGATAGATTTCGCTACCGAGGCTGAAGTAAATGTCGGGCACCACTCCCTGGTCCAGGTAGTTGGCCAGACGGCAGTGAATATCTTCAAGGAAGACCAGGTTTCTTTCCTTCCTGGTCTGCTCTAGGACCTCCAGGAAGCGGTCGTAAATCTTAAGGTGCGGCTGGAAATATATCCTGGCCTGGATTTCCTTGTATCTATCAACGACCTCTTTTAATTTCCGCAGTTCCCGGGATAGGGCGGGGGGAAGATTATCCTGGCTCAAAATCTTAAAATCGTAATCCAGCCAGTCGGTAATCCTCGGCCGGGACAGGCGAGAATACAGGGCTGACCGTTTGGGCCGAGCTTCCCAAGCGGAGAGCAGGCTGGCCACTTTTTCCCGGCTGGCCTGGAATCTTTCTTCCAGCTCAGACAAAGCCTTTCTTAGGGTCTCCAGGTCAAACTGAAGCGCCCGGCGGTTGGCTGCGGCCAGTTTGCGGTTGAGATCGGTCAAAATATTTTCCAGGTCAGAAGCCGGGTCCCAGGCATAGGCCTCTTTTGAACCCCGCATCTCCTTCAGATTCTGGCAGACTGCCTGGAAAAGGCCGAATTCTGGCGAGTCGGCCCGGACGTTCTGTAAAAGGCGAGAGAAGGCATAGGCCAGGACCGGCCCGGAGTCGATGGTAATCTCGGCTTCGGGGCTTATTCCCAGCTCGATGGCCGAGGCCTTAAAGATGTTGGCCATGAAACTGTCGATGGTAGTAACCTGGAAATCGCTGTAGTTGCCGAGAATCTTATTCAGGGTTTCTTCAGCTTGGGCCTGGAGCTGGTCCCGGTCTATGGTGACCAGGCTCAGGATGGCTTCCAGGTCGCGGTCTGCCTGGGAGTGGCTGGAGAAAAAGCAACATTTCTTCAGCCACCAGATGATTCTTTCCTTCATCTCCTTAGTGGCGTTCCTGGTGAAGGTGATGGCCAGTATCTGCTGGGGGTCATTGTGCTTGATAACCCGAGATAGCAGGAACTGGGTGAAGCGGAGGGTCAGAGCCCGGGTTTTACCGGTGCCGGCGGAAGCCTTGAGGATGACAAACTCGGGTAATCTGATATCCCGGTCTCTGGTTAATATGGTTTCCTTCGACATCTGGTTATATTTTACTCGAAATGAGAAGTGGCGGAAGCTTAAATTTAAACTGACCGTCAGCGAGTAGGATTATTGGCCGGTAAAGATTTTGAAAAAAGTAAAAAATGAAAAGGCTACCAGCAGCAATCCCAGGACCTGGAGAAGTC
>JANLGB010000123.1:0-4444 GCA_024653405.1 Candidatus Saccharicenans sp. | reverse complement strand
AAAAGTCTTTTCCTGAATGCGGGCCTGGTAATGGGAAACAATCCGGACCAGGAAGAAGTACCAGACTACCGCTCCCAGCCCGCAGGACAGGGCAAAGAAAACGGCCGGCCAGAGACCTTCTTTCAACAGCCCGTGGGCGGTGACAAACCCGGCCACGGCTATCCAGAAGGCGTAGAGAGAGGGGTTGGAGATATAGAGAAGAAACACTCCCAGCAGCGGCCGGGGGCTCCTGATGATGACCGTGTCTTTTTCCCGCACCCGGAACTGGAAGACCCGAGCATCGTGGAATAATTTTAGGCCCAGCAGCAGCAGGACAACGCCGGCGGCGATTTTCAGCCAGTAATCATAATGAGCGATATTGACAGAGATATGGAAAAAGCCTACCAGGGCCACCAGGCAGTAGCTGAAGTCCATGAAGGCTGTGGCCAGCCCGGCCATCATTCCGTGGAAGAAATCCCTCTTAAGTGTCTGGGAGATGATGTAGATGTTGACGGGACCGACGGGAACGGCTGCCAGGAACCCGATCATGAAACCGATTAAAATAAACATCAGAATACCAGGGGACGGAAAATTTAGCTAATAAGATACCCTAAAAGGATACGGGATTCAAGATATCACCAGGAAGGCCGATGGCCAATTTTTCCTGTTTTTCTGGTTCCCTTGGTTCCGTTCCGACGGTTGAGGCCCTGGCCAGGTTGTTATCTCAAGCTGGCAAGCTCACATCTTGGGGATGGAGGTGTCGGTGGTATCCTCCTCCAGGTCGCTTTCAATGCCCAGCAATTTGGCGATGCCCTCGTAGACCATCTTCAGGGACTTCTTCTGCTCCTGCAGTTGAGCCAGAGTCTGCCTGACTCTCTGCAGCTCTTTTTCCACCTCGCCGTCGATGGCGGCCAGTTGAGCCCGAACATCTTCCAGAGTCTTCTTGTAAAGTTCCTCTTGTTCTTTGGAGATGCTCATCTTCATGACTCCTTTTTAGCCCTCTTAATTATTCAGGCCGAAGCCTATGGTGACGGGCTTCCAGACCCTTACTTTAACACCATTTTTTTCCGCTGGCAAGAATTTCCATTTTTTTACGGCGTTGATGGCTTCTTTTTCCAGGGTCACCGAACCCCTGATGCCCCTGATGACTGCGGCTTCCAGGACATCGCCGTTTTCCGAAATCAGGACGTTCAGCAGCACCTGTCCCTTGTTGCCCATCCGCCGGTCAGCTTCAGGGTAAACTGGTTCCACGATTTTGACCACCCTCGGTTCGACATCGACCGTGTTAAGCGGCACCAGGTCTCCCGGCTTGATGTCCTGGACCGGGATGCTCACCTGGGGTTCAGGGGCGGCCTGGACTGATTCGTTGGTTTTTTCAGTGGTGGTTTCTGTCCCGCTGCTGATTTCCGCGGCTGCCACTTCAGTCGGCGGCGTAGCCTGAGCCTTGGGCGTCTCGGCCTGCTGGTTGGGGTTCAGGGCGGCCAGAGAAGTGGTTTGCTCGGGAATTAACGGTGCGGCCTCTTCTCTGGCTGGCTGCCGGTCAGTGCTTCTGGCCGGGGATGATTTCCTGGCCGGCTGGTTAGTGGTGGTCTGTTCCTTCTGGGCTTTATAAGCTTCCATCTGTTTGGCAATTTCCTGGGTAATTTCCTCTTCCGATTGTTCAGGAGCAACCGGCTGGTTGTTGCTGGTCTGGAGAGCGGCCACCTGCTGGCTGGTCTGTCCGCTGAAAGTCGGGGCTTCTTTTTTCTTCAAGCCCAGGAAGGCTACCACCCCGGCCACAGCCAGGATAACGGCGGCCAGGCCGAGGTATTTGCCGGCGCTGCCGCGCGCTTTCTTTTTTTCTTCTTCTTGTTCTTCGATGAACCCCTTAAAAGGATTAACCACCGGGGCAGTTGTTCTGGGTCTTTTATCGACCGGAGCCTGAGGGGCAACGGGCTGAGTTTCTTTTTTAACCTCTCTTCTGAGTTCAGGCTTGGCTTCGGGCCGGGGTTCGGGTCGGCTCGGTATTATCGGTTCTGGCTTGGGTTGAGTCCTTACAGGTTCAACTTTGGCTGGGCGGGGAGGAGCGGGTGCCGCTGCCGACTTCTTGATCAATTCATCCAGCAGGCTGTCGGCGGTGGTAGCCGGTCCGGCTTTTCTGGTCTCGGCCTGACGGGCAGACGGCTTTTCCGGCTCGGTCTTGACTGCCAGCCTGGGAGTGGGTTTAAGTTCAGGCTTTGGCTCAGGCTTTGGCTCAGGCTTTGGCTCAGGTTTCGAATTTTCCACCATCAGGTCTTTTAATTTAGACCTTAGAATTAAATCGACTTCATCGTCTTTGCTCAGCTGGGGTTCTTTAGCTGGTCGTGGTTGGAGTCCGGGCCGTTCGGCCGGCCTGGGCTTTTCTACCGGTTTAACCTTTTCCTGCGGCTTTTTTTCTTCCGGGCCCAGCGACAGGGCTTCTTTTAAGAGCTGATCCAGCTCCTTCTCGGCTGAAGCTGAGATTTTCCTGGTCTCCGGCTTGCCGATCAATTCATATATTTTATTGAGAAGTTCTTCCAGGTTGAGGGGTTTCTCAAAGAAAGCCGAGGCCCCCAGGCTTCTCAGGGCTTCGGTCTTATAAACCGAATCCTTATAAATGCCGGTGACGATAATGACCGGGGCCTTCTTGGTCGGATGGGAAGTGATGCGAGAGCAGAGTTCAAAACCATGGAATTTGGGCAGCATGGCTTCCATGATGACCAGGTCGGGATGGATTTCCGAGAAGCGCTCGAACCCGGATAGCCCGTCAGTGGCCGTCTCTATCTCGAAACCCTCATCGGTCAGGGCCCGGGACAGGAACTTCAGGAATTCCTGGTCAAAATCGATCAGTAAAAGTTTCTTTTTAGCCATTTTTTTACCCTCTCTTAAATTTAACCCAACCCGGGGTTATGGCCAACGCACCCTATCTATCTCATGTAAGAAAATCATCTTCAATCACCCTTAGGGGTGAAAATCTGGATGAAATTTCCTCCCGGTAGATAGTCATATTTTCATCAACCAGAGATGAGCCACAATTCAACGGTCAGGGTTCGGTTATCACCTGGATTCTGGCCCAACCGGGTCAGGCTATTTTCCCCTGTTATCAAGGGGTAAGAAATATGATGGGTCCAGGCTGCTGCTTTTTTCCGCAATCAGGTCCGATTGAGACGGGTGGCGGCCGCGGTCTTTTCTTCGATCAAAATCTGGAGTATTTCCAGCTCCTGGTCTTCAAACCAGATCAGCTGGCAGGGGTAGCATTTATAAACCGGCAATAAATAGTGATAGCTAAAAGGTCTGAGGGTGAACTGCAGTCCGCATCCGGGGCAGAAGGCCGGGGGTTTTTCCTTGAGCACCGGCGGTTTGAGACTGGGGTCAAGCAGGGCTTCCCGGTAAGCCCGGGCTTTTTGCTGGAGTGATTCGGGGAAGGTCATTTCCCTCCGGGCAAAGATTTTTTCCAGGTCAGCCATGGCCACCAGCTGTCCCCGGCAGGTCTGGCATTTCTTGATTTTCACCCCTTCGTAAAAAACCTCCACCAGCCGGGTGCCGCAGACCGGACACTTATCATGTCGGGCTGGGTCCAGCGGCTGCTTTTGGAGCTGGCGGTAGAGAGCAAAACGGATTTGAGGGAAATTCCGGGCCGGGCCCTCCAGGTTTTCTTTGATATTCTTTATTCTAGTAGCCGGAGTAAAATAGGGAAGGGTAATCAGGGAACCGAGGGCATAAGGCCCTTCCCAGCGGCCGTGGGCGTTGCGGGCCAGCCAGATACTATCCCTTTCTAAACTTTCCCGGGCCTGCTGTTGCAATCTATTTATTTTTTCCAGGTATTCAGGGCTACTTTCTTCAACTGGGCTGTACCTGGTTCGCGCCCTTTCTCGCTGTTCTTCCCGGGCCCTGACTTCCTGGATGACCTCTTTAAGGCTTTTGTGAGCCATTTCAGCCAGGAGCCGCAGCCTGAGGCTGACAGGGGGATGGGTATTGAAGAGCTTGTCCCTGGTGGTTTCTCCGATGTCCCGGGAATCTGGCGGCACCAGGAAAAGAGGGGTGAAGACACTGCTATCACCCAGGTAAGAATTGGCCACCTGGGCTTTGTAGATGACCCGGGCCAGGGCCAGGGGGTCGCGGCATAATTCTACTGCTATGGCATCGGCCAGGAGCTCGCGTTTCTGGCTGATAAGGGTGATGAAAAAATTCAGAAGAAGGTAAGAAAATAAGCTGGCCAGGTAGATTAGCGGTTGGCCGGCTCCCGTTTTCTGACGGGGCTGTTCGAGGTCAGCCTGGCTTAGTTCTTTCTGGCGGTCGAGGGAATCGATAAGTTCCTCATAAAAAGCGGCGATGGAACAGACCAGGGTCAGGAGAGAGGTGTCGCCTTTGAGGATATGGGCGGTTTCGTGGGCCACCACGGCCTGGAGTTCATCCCGACTGGTTTCGGCCAGCAACCCCTCGGTGACGACAATGGCTGGCTTCTGGC
>JANLGB010000122.1 GCA_024653405.1 Candidatus Saccharicenans sp. | reverse complement strand
ACTGTTCGGCTTTGTTGACCACCTCCTGCCCGGGTTCATCAAGGAGGGCAAGAGCACTCTGACCATTTCCGTGGGCTGCACCGGCGGCCGGCACCGGTCGGTGGTGATTGCCGAAGCTCTGAAGAACTATCTCCGGTCAAGAAAACTGGCCGTAAAAATAATTCACCGGGATATTTATAAGTAGACCGGAATCGGTTAAAATATACAGGAAATTTTATCCGGGCGGTTTTCATGATCGGCGGAGTCATCGTTTCCCACGGGCGGCTGGCCGAAGAGCTGCTCAACGCCCTGACCATCATTCTGGGCGAAGCTCCCAACATCGAGGCCATTTCCATCGGCTGGTACGACGATGTCGAAGAATCCAAGAAGAAAATCAGCCAGAGCCTGAAAAAAGTTGACCAGAAGAACGGGGTGATCATCTTCACCGATATGTTCGGTGGCACTCCTTCCAACTTGAGCTTCAGCTTCCTGGCGGAGAACAAGATTGAAATCGTCACCGGGGTCAACCTGCCGATGCTGATCAAGTTCGTTTCCCTGCAGCGCAGCAACAACCTGAAGGAGGTGGCCAGGAAGGTGGCCGAGCAGGGCAAGAAGAATATCCACCTGGCCAGTGCTCTGCTCAATGCCAGGTCAAAATAGAATTCACGGACATGATTGAAAAGAAAATTATAATAAAAAATAAACTGGGTCTGCACGCCAGGGCTGCGGTCAAGTTCGTCAACCTGGCCAACCGTTTTAGCTCCTCGGTCAAGATTGTCAAGGACAGCAACGAGGTGGATGGCAAGAGTATTCTGGGCATTCTGACCTTGGCTGCTTCCCAGGGGACCCAGATCAAGCTGGTGGTCAACGGTCGCGACGAGAATCTGGCCATGAAGACCTTGTGCGAACTCGTCAACAATAAATTCGGTGAAGAAGAATAAAAATGGAAATCATCCGCCTGCGCGGCCTGGGAGTTTCGCCGGGAATCGCCATGGGAGAGGCTTCTCTCTCAGAACGGGTGGTGTTTACTTCCCGACGGGAGCCCATCAGCGAGGGCCAGGTGGAAGACGAACTGAAGCGGTTGCGGCGGGCGCTGGAGCGCACCCGCCAGGAGCTCAAAGAACTTAAGGAACATGTCCGGGAAAGGGTGGGCGATGAACAGGCCTTCATTTTCGATGCCCACCTGATGATGCTGGACGACCAGATGCTCCTGACCAGCCTGGAGAAGGTTATTACCGAGGAGAAAGTCCGGTCGGAGTGGGCTATTTCCCGGGTCAACAGCCATTTCCAGAACCTGTTCGATTCCCTGACCGACGAATATTTTCAGCAGAGGAAGACTGACCTGTCCGACGTCCTGGCCAGGATTTACCGCAACCTGGAAAGGAAGAGGGACAGGAGGGAAGAGTCAGCTAAACCGGCGGTCCTGGTGGCCCACGAACTGCTGCCCTCGGAAGTGGCCATCAACCTCAGCCGCAGGAAGATAATCGGCATCGCCTTGGACATGGGCGGCCAGACTTCGCACACCGCTATCCTGGCCCGGTCGCTGGGTATCCCGGCGGTGGTTGGCCTGCATGATATCAGCCTCCAGGTCAAAAATGGGGATTTCATCATAGTGGACGGTACCGACGGCGAGGTCATCGTTAACCCGACCCCGGCGGTGCGCCGGGAATTCCAGAGCAAACAGGAGAGGTATGAAGCCTACCAGCGGGATCTGAAGAAGATCGCCCGGCTCAAACCTGAAACCCTGGATGGAATCAGGTTTAGGCCCCTGGCCAATATCGAGTTACCGGAGGAAGTGGAAACAGCTTTCTCCTATGGAGCCGAAGGGATAGGACTATTCCGGTCAGAATTTATCTACCTGCAGCGGCCGAGCCTGCCCTCGGAAGAAGACCACCTGGCCATCTACGAGAAAATGGCCCGCAACACTCACCCCCGGCCGGTCTACATCAGGACCATTGACATCGGCGGCGAGAAAAGTCTTCCCCAACTTAATATAGAGAAGGAGCCCAACCCGGCCCTGGGTTTAAGAGCTATCCGCTTTTCCCTCAGGAATCGGGAGCTGTTCCGCACCCAGATCCGGGCCATCCTCAAGGCCAGTGCCAGGAAAAACGTCCGGCTGATGGTGCCGATGATCACCGAAGTGGAAGAGGTGGTGGAGTTGAAACGCATCATCGCTGGCCTCAAGGATGAGCTCCGCTCCCAGAAAATACCTTTTGACGAGGACATTCCGGTCGGGGTGATGATTGAAGTTCCGGCGGCTGCCGCTCTGATCGACAGCCTCATCCAGGAAGTGGATTACGTCAGCATCGGGACCAACGACCTAATCCAGTATTACCTGGCGGTCGACCGGGGTAACGAATCGGTTTCTTACCTGTTCAAACCGCATCATCCCGCCGTCCTGCGACTGCTCCAACGAGTAATTAAAACCGCCAAAGAGAACGGCAAGGAAGTCACGGTCTGCGGAGAGATGGCAGCCGACCCGCTGTCGGCCATAATCCTGCTCGGCCTGGGCCTCAGGACCTTCAGCATGAACCCGATTTTTATCCCCAAGGTGAAAAAGGCCCTGCGGGCGGTTGAGCTCAAGACGGCCGAGGCTGCGGTGGCCGAAGCCCTCCAGCTCAAAACGGCCAAGGAAATTGAAGAGTTTATGATTGAAGCTATCCTCCGGAAACATCCGGAAGCGTTCCTGATGAGCCAGATCGTCAGTTCGTCCGTTTAATCCCGGCCGTAGATATCATCCAGGCGGACAATATCCTCTTCTCCCGAATCACCCAGCCAGAGTTCCATCACCCGGGCCGGCTCCGGCCCCAGCCCTTTCAAGCGATGGGGAGTTCCGGCCGGGATGAATATTTCTTCACCCGGCTGCGGCTGCCAGGTTTTAGAACCGAGGGTGATTTCCAGGCCGGGGTCCAGGATAATCCAGTACTCGCTGCGGTGTTGGTGGTACTGTAGGGAGAGTAAGCCGCCGGGGTTGACGGTGATGATTTTCAGGCTGGAAGCCAGGCGGTGGGGGTAACTACGGAATTTGCCCCAGGGCCGTTCCTCCTCCTGAATCAACTGGCGGACCTGCTCGCCATCCGGAATTTTGTCCACTGGCCTTCTCCGCAGTACCAGGTATAACTAAAAAGGAACTTCCTCGTCTTCGCCCGGGGTGGCGTTTTCCTCAGGAAATTCTTCTGCCGCCGGTTCAGAAATATCGGGGAATTCCTCGGTCGTCCCGGCTTCTACCTGGGCTTCGGCCTGAGGCGGAATTTTCTTGCCCAGGGGGACGATGTTGACCGCTTCCACCTCAGTGCTGTTGCGGCGGTTGCCGTCGCGGTCCTCCCACGAACGCCAGCGTAGCCGGCCCTCGACCATGACCTGTCTTCCGGCTTCCAAGAATTTCTCACAGAACTCGGCCAGGGGGCCCCAGGCCACGATGCGGTGAAATTCGGTCCGGTCGGTGGACTGACGGGTGTCGCGGTTATAAATCTGTTCGTTGGTGGCCACCTGAAAACGGGCTACCGCCCGACCGGATGGGATGTGCCTGATTTCCGGTTTCTTTACCAGATGTCCGACCAGTATGACTTTGTTCAGGCTGTTTCTGTCTCTCATTTGTTCCCCAGTTCATTGATTTTTTGCTGGGCCAGGCGCGCCTCTTCCTGAGTTGGGTATTTGGCCACCAGCAGCTTCAGGGTGGCCAGGGCTTCTTCCTTGCGCCCCAGCTGGGCCAGGCTCAAGCCCTTTTTAAGATAGGCGGCCGGGACCTTGTCCCCGGAGGGATAGTTGATGAGCAGTTCATTAAAAGCGTCTATGGCTTCCTGGTATTGTTCCTGGCTGTAATGACATTCACCGATCCAGTATAGGGCATTGTCGGACAACGGGGTGTTGGGATACTGCTGGAGGAAAAGCTTGAAGCTGTCTATGGCCAGGGAATAATTACCTTTGAGGTAATCACCATAGGCGTTGTTGTACATCTCTTGAGCCGGGATGTTGACCACTGCTGGCTTCCTGGCTTCGGCCGCCGGCGGTTCGCTCCTGGCCGGTTGGGTCTTTCCGGGCTTACCGCCTTTTTCCTCAACCTTGGGCGGCGGAGTCAGATTCTGGATGGCCTGCAGAATGTCGTTCAGGATGGCTGTCTGGAACTGGACCTCTTCCAGCTTGCTGTTCAGGAGCTGGAATTGGACCGGGATGTTGCGGAAATCTTCTTTGAGAGCAGTCTGCTCGGTCTGGGTCCGCCGGATGAGGTCACCGAGAATCTTGACCTGGTCTCTGAGCTCCTGCAGGTCAGCCTGGTTTTTCTTGGCCAGGGTCATCAGTTCCTGGAGCTGGACCTTCAGAGCCTGGATATCTTCATACATCAGCTCATAGGTCTTTTTGCTCTGGGCCCCGGCCGGCGATAGACATGCCAGAACCAGCAGGCCCAGCCAGGCCAGCAGAAAATAAAAGACCCTTTTTTTTTGCAATTTATTTCTCGATGATCAGAAATTGGGCTCTCCTGTTCTTGGCCCAGGCGGTTTCGTCATGGCCCGGGTCCAGGGGCTGGCTTTTGCCATAGGAGATGATCCTGATTATATCGGCCGAAATACCCAGGCTCTCCAGGTACTCCATGGTGCTCTTGGCTCTCTTTTCGCCCAGGGACAGGTTGTATTCTTCCGTTCCTCTCTCATCGCAGTGGCCTTCGATCAGGATCTTGACCGTAGGAAATTTTTTCAGCCAGCGGGCGTTAGCTTCCAGGACCAAAACGGCGTCGGGACGGATATTGTACTTGTCGTAATCAAAATGGATCATGGCCAGCGGTTTTTCCTGGTTGATTTCATCCAAGGTTTTTTTCATGAAGATTTCTTCCTCGGTCAGGACCGGTTCTTTAATAACCGGCTCTTCCACTTTTTCCACCCTTGGTTGTTCCTGGGCCTGGGGCGGGGGAGGCGGAGGGACTTCTTTAGCTTTTTTCTTGCAGGATGCGGCAAAGGCTAAAACAAGAATTACCGTCAGAAACAGCACCAGAAATTTTTTCATTTCTCCTCCTCAGACAGGAATAGCCCAAAAGCCAGACCTTTGAGCCACTCAATTTATACAATGAAGGTTGTTAACTGTCAACCGGATTCCAGGCTCAATTGGTCCAGTTGGCCAGCTTGTTCTCTCCCTGGGAGGTCAGGCGGCGCAGGTTGCTGCCATCATAGTCGATGGAGTAAATCTGGATCGAGCCGGACATATTGGAAGAAAAGATCAGGTGCCGCCCGTCGGGCGACCAGCTGGGCGATTCGTTCCGGGCACTGGTTTCGGTCAACTTGGTGATCTTGTTGGTTTTCAGGTTGAGAATGTAGAGGTCGAAGAAATTGTCCACCCGGGAGACAAAGGCTATCCTCTCGCCGTCGGGCGACCAGGCCGGAGCATCAAGGTAATTGCCACCGAAGCTGACCTTGCGGACATTGCCGCCTTCGGCGTCCATGAGGTAAATCTGTGGCGTCCCGGTGCGGTCGGAGGTGAAGGCAATTTCCCGGCCGGTCGGGGACCAGCTGGGGGCGGTGTCGATAGCGCTGTTAAAGGTTATCCTCCGGACGTTGCTGCCGTCGGCGTTGGCCACGTAGATTTCTGAGTTCCCGTCCCGGGTGGAGCAGAAGGCCAGTTTCTTGCCGTCGGGCGAAAAGGCCCCGGAAAAATTGGTGCCACGGGTGGAGACCGCGATCAGCTTGCCCTCGTAGGGATAGAGAAGGTAAAGGTCGGGGTTTCCCGCCCGGTAGGAAGTAAAGACTATGGCCCTCTGGTCCGGCGACCAGGCTGGCATGTAGTCCCGCCACTTGTTAAAAGTCAGCCGGGTCTGGTTAGCCCCGTCATAATCCATCATGTAAAGTTCATCGTTGCCGTCCCGGTTAGAAACAAAAACAATCTTGCTGGTAAAAAAGGGCTTTTCCCCGTATAGTTTCATCAGCTCATCGGCCACCCGGTGGGCCACCAGACGGTAGACATCAGGTTCAGCCTGGTATCGTTTTCCCAATATCATTCTTTCGCTCTTAACATCATAAACCTTGACTTCAAAGATGATCCGGTTCTGGGAATGGCTGATTTCTCCCACCACCAGGATTCTGGTCTGGATCGATTCCCAGTCTTTGAAGAAAATTTCTTTAGGGTTTAGAGGGCGG
Source organism: Candidatus Saccharicenans sp. (assembly GCA_024653405.1). GTDB lineage: Bacteria > Acidobacteriota > Aminicenantia > Aminicenantales > Saccharicenantaceae > Saccharicenans. Next base: position 562 of record JANLGB010000122.1, on the reverse strand, counting down.
ATATAGTTAAGGTGCTCTCGGGGGACCAGGGTGAAAACCCGGCTGTAACGGAGGTCGTCGGAGAGAACCTGATGGATGGTGTCGGCCGCTTCCCGGGCCTGGGTGGCAGAGGCCTCATAGCTGAAGGGCGGCAGGGCCAGGGAGATAGCCGGGACGCCCTCTCTTATGGTCAAGACAATTTCCTGCTGAGGAAAAAGCCAGGCACCTGCGGTCAGGGTTAAAAGGGCCAAAAGAAAGGTCAGGCTGTAAATGGCTAATTTCTTCATTTGCTCCGCTCAAAAATAAGATGTACGACCAGGTATTCACTCTCAAAATCCCGGGGAAGAGGCGGGAAAGGAGCTGCCAGTTCGACTGCCCGCCTGGCGGTCAGGTCGAGGGCCGGCAGGTCCGAGGGCTGTTCTATTTTCAGGTCGGCCACCTGTCCGTTGCGTAAGATCTTGAAGTAGATGACCGACTGGTATTCACCGCTGTAATCAAGACTACTGGTGGCGGTAAACCAATTAGAGGAAACCTTGTCGATGATTATCTGGAGATAGTAAGTATAAGGAAAGGAAGAGGTACC
>JANLGB010000121.1:1421-6684 GCA_024653405.1 Candidatus Saccharicenans sp. | reverse complement strand
CCCCAGCCGGGCATAGAGCAGTCGAAGCAGGTCATAGATTTCTGTTATGGTGCCGACAGTCGAGCGGGGATTAAAGGAAATGGTCTTCTGGTCCACAGAAATAGCTGGAGACAGTCCCTCGATGGACTCCATCTCGGGCTTTTCCAGTTGCTCGATAAACTGCCGGGCGTAAGCTGAAAGGCATTCGATGTATCTTCTCTGTCCCTCGGCAAACAGGGTATCAAAAGCCAGGGAAGATTTGCCCGAACCGCTCGGGCCGGTGATCACCACCAGCCGGTTGCGGGGCACAGCCACGTCAATCTTTTTGAGGTTATGCTGAGCTGCTTTTCGTACCCTGATTTCCTGAAGCATGTTTATATTTTATCACTTCCGGGAGCCTTTGGGGTGGCTGGAAACAGGTTTAATTATCTTTTTCTTTATTTTATAATAGCTGCGAAAAAGGCCCATGCATCAAGAAGACCGACTGTTAACGGCCATCAACCACCTCCGGGAAATGGCCGCCCCGCACGGCTCCATCACCACCATCAAATACCTGCCGCCGCGCCCTGGCAGCCTGGTGGAATACCCGGCTGACGTTCACCCCAGGCTGGTCGAAGCCCTTAAGATAAAGGGGTTTTCTGCTCTTTACTCCCACCAGCAGCAAACCTGGCAGCGGGTGAAAGAAGGACGCAACGTGGTGGTGGTGACTCCCACCGCCTCCGGCAAGACCCTCTGCTACAATCTTCCGGTGCTGGACTGCCTTCTCCGCGACCCCTCCAGCCGGGCCATTTACCTTTTCCCGACCAAGGCCCTGAGCCAGGACCAGCGGGCCGAACTGGACGAAACCATCGAACTGCTGGGCCAGGACATCAAGATTTTTACTTACGACGGCGATACTCCCCAGGACGCCCGCAAGGCCATCCGCAGCCAGGGGCATATCATCATCACCAACCCCGACATGCTGCATTCGGGCATCCTGCCCCATCATACCAAGTGGATTAAGCTTTTTGAGAACCTCAAGTACATCATCATTGACGAGCTGCACAATTACCGTGGCGTCTTCGGCAGCCACGTGGCCAATGTCATCCGCCGCCTGAAACGGATCGCCAACTTTTACGGGGCCAGGCCGCAATTCATCCTGTCCACGGCCACCATCGCCAACCCCAGGGACATGGCCCAGAAGATGATAGAAGAACCGGTCGAACTCATCGACCGGAACGGGGCCCCGGCCGGAGAAAAATATTTTGTCTTCTACACCCCGCCTGTGGTTAACCCCCACCTGGGCATCAGAAGGTCTTACATCAATGAAGCCCGCCGCCTTGCTACCATCTTTCTCAAGCAGCGATTACAGACCATAGTCTTTGCCCAGAGCCGGCTGCTGACCGAGGTCCTGGTTACCTACCTCAAGGAAGACCTGGAAAAAAGCTTGAAGGATGAAGGCCTGATCCGCGGCTACCGCGGCGGTTACCTGCCGCTCAAGCGCCGGGAAATTGAGAAAGGCCTGAGAGAAGGTCGAATCCTGGGCGTGGTCTCGACCAATGCCCTGGAGCTGGGAATTGACATCGGCACGCTGGATGCGGCCGTGCTGGCCGGCTATCCCGGGAACATCGCCAGCACCTGGCAGAGAGCTGGCCGGGCCGGCCGCAAGACCGGAAGGTCAGCCGCGGTGCTGGTGGCTTCCTCCTCCCCCCTGGACCAGTTCATAATTAACCATCCCGATTATTTCTTTTCCAGCCCGCCAGAAATGGCTCTGATCAACCCCGATAACCTGTCCATTCTGGTCAATCACATCCAGTGCGCTGCTTTCGAACTGCCGTTTGAAGACGGAGAAAAATTCGGCACGGTGGAAATTGAAGAAATTCTGAAACTACTGGAAGAAGAAGAAATGCTCCATCATACCCAGAACAAGTGGTTCTGGACTTCGGAAGCTTACCCGGCCGATGCCATTTCCCTGCGCAGCATCAGTTCGGATAACTTCGTGGTGGTTGATATCACCGAGAAGCCGCGGGTAATCGCGGAGGTTGATTTCTCCTCAGCCCTGACCACCCTCCACCCCAAGGCCATTTACATCTGCGAGGGCGAACAGTATTTCGTAGAGGAATTCGATTACGACCAGCGCAAAGCTTACGTGAAAAAGACCGAGGTCGACTACTTCACCGATGCCATAGATTACACCAACGTAAAAATCCTGGACGTGTTTGAACGGCAGGACCTGCCTCAGGGCTGGGCCTCGCACGGAGAAGTCCACGTGGCCACCCAGGTAGTGGGTTTTAAGAAAATCAAATTTCACACCATGGAAAATGTCGGGGCCGGCGAGCTACAGCTGCCACAGAACGAGATGAGCACCACCAGCTTCTGGCTGACCATCCCGGCCGAGATTTACCAGTCGCTGCCCTTCACCTCGGAGCAGAGAATAAACGGCCTGTTTGGCTTATCTTACCTGCTGCATCACGTGGCCCCGCTCTTCCTGATGTGCGACCGGCACGACTTGGGGGTGGCCATAGGGGACAATTTCTCCGGGCAATCCATTCCGCCCCGAGAGCTGCCCAGCCGGAAAGTACCGTTCAATGAAAGGTTCCCGGGAGCCCTGACTCCAGATTTCTCCCCTAACGTCTTCCTCTATGATAATTTTCCCGGGGGCATCGGGCTCAGCCCGGCCCTGTTCGAACTCAAGACTTCCCTGCTCCAGGCCTGCCTGGGAACGATTGAAGCCTGTCCTTGCGGGGAAGGCTGTCCCTCCTGTGTCGGACCGGTCAGGGAAAGTGGGGAAAAAGCCAAGCAGGTGGCCAGGGAGCTGCTGCAGAAATTACTTCTTGCAGGCGCATAATTCGGCGATGCTCTCTTCCTCTCCCATCACCACCAGAACATCGCTGTCCTTGATCACGAAATCCGCTCCCGGGATAAAAATCAGCTGGTCGGGCACCAGCTGCCGGACGGCAATGACCTGCACCCGGTAACGGTTGGTCAAGTCCAGGTCTCTCAGCTTCTTGCCGATGAAAGCTTCGGGCGGCACGATTTCCTGGATGCTGATATTTTCAGCCAGTGGCAGATATTCCAGCACGTTCCGGGAGCTGAGGCGCTGGGCCAGCCGGATGGCCATATCCCTTTCGGGATAGATAACTTCAGTGGCCCCGATGGCTTCCAGAATTTTGCCATGGTCAGAACTGAGAGCTTTGGCCAGGATGCGGTTGACCCCGAGTTCATGAAGATAAAGCACCGTCAGGATGGAAGATTCCATTTCCGGGCCCAGGCTGACTACCACCACGTCCATATCCTGAATGCCCAGAGCCTGCAGGCTTTCTTTGTCGGCCGAATCCATCCAGACCGCCTGGCTGGAAAAATCCTTGGCTTCCTCTATCTTATCTTTATCCTTGTCAATGACCAGGACCTCGTGTCCCTTTTCATACAGCGTCCTGGCCAGGTAGCTGCCAAAACTTCCAAGACCGATGATGGCAAATCTCATGTTCTGTCTCCCGGATTAAAGCCCGTTGTCTCCCCGATATTTTAACCCACCATGATGCTTTCTTCAACAAACTGGTAATGCCCGGCGGGTTTAACCCGGCTGAAAGCATAGAGGATGGTCAGGGGGCCGATGCGGCCGAGGTACATGGTAACTATCAGGATCAGCTTGCTCAGGGGATTAAGCTGCGGGGTGATGCCCAACGATAGCCCGACCGTGCCGAAGGCCGAAACCACCTCGAACAGGACTTCCTTCAAGGCCAGCCCCGGCTGAATGACCAGCAAAGCCACGGTTGAGGCAAAGACCAGGGACAGGGCCAGGGAAACCAGGGTGTAGGCCTTGATAATATCTTCGTTCTTTATTCCCCGGGAAAAAATTTGGGTAACCTCATACCCTTGAAGACGGGACCGGAGAAAAGCAAAAATCAGGCCAAAGGTGGTGGTCTTGACTCCACCTCCAGTTGAACCAGGGGAAGCCCCAACAAACATGATAAAAATAAGGAAGAGGATGGAGGCCACTGATAAGTTGCCGATGTTCACCGTATTGAAGCCAGCCGTCCGGGCTGAGACCACCTGGAAAAGAGAGGCCAGGATTCTGTCTTTTAGCGGCAGGCCGGCCAGCCCGCGGTTGAATTCCAGCAGGAAGATCAGGAGGCCTCCGGCCAAAATTATCCCCAGGCTAACAACAGCCACGAACTTGGTATGAAGAGAAAACTTAACCCGTTCCTTTCTGATACCATGTCTGAAAGCCAGCTTGATTTCCTGCAGAACAAAAAAGCCCAGGCCCCCAAAGACGATCAAAAAAATCATCACTAAGTTCACCAGGATGTCACCCCGATAACCCATGAGGCTGTCGGAAAAAAGAGAAAACCCGGCGTTGCAGAAGGCGGAAATAGAGTGAAAAACAGAAAGTACCAGAGCCCTGGGAAAAGAAACTCCAGCAGAGAATTTAAGCAAAAGAAGAGCTGCTCCCAGAAACTCAAAGCCAAGGGTAAACAGGAATACATCTCTGAGCAGGGCCGGAAAGTCGGAGATTACCGAGGGACGGAAGGAGCCTTCCACCACCAGCTTATCCATGAGGCTGACCCGCCGCCCGGCTGTCATCAGAATAAAGCTGGAAAAAGTCATTATGCCCAGACCACCCAGCTGGATCAGGACCAGCAATATTCCCTGGCCTAAAGGGCTGAAAAAGCTGGTTGTGTCAACCACGATCAAACCGGTAACACAGATGGCCGAGGTCGAAGTGAACAGGGCATCAATCAGAGCAATCTTACCGGAATGGGTGGAAAAAGGCAGAGAGAGTATGATGGTCCCGACGATGATGGCCGCCAGGAAACTCAGGGCCAGCAACCGGGGTGGGTGTACCAGCTTCTTCTTTAAATTGTTCAAGTTAGCCTCTTATAATCCAATAATTAAACCGCTTTTAAGCCATCCAGTCAAGTCCGATAGGGCGGCCGCCTTTAACCGCCGACCCCTCTTCAGATGGCGGGAACTATCCCCTGCTCCCCAGAGGCAGTGCCAGGAGAGGCCGGTAAGGGGGTAAACTGGAGTACAAATCGACCTTTTCCTGATATTTCCATTATTTCTAATCGATAGCCAGGCCACTGGTTCGGACCTCCAGGAAGATCTCTCCATCCCCGCGGGAAAAGGCCACGACGTTCGGGCAAGTTAGGCCAGGCCGCCGGCGGTCTGGCTGCCGGTTGATTGACATACCATTATCTGTATGTTAACTTGAAAAAGTTATGAATGTTCTTAGTTTAATTTCACAGGCTACAATCGTCGTTAAAATCATACTCTTAATTCTGGTGTTCTTTTCGGTCTTTTC
>JANLGB010000121.1:0-1411 GCA_024653405.1 Candidatus Saccharicenans sp. | reverse complement strand
GGGCGATCATTATCTACAAGCGGCGCAGCCTGAGGGCAGCCGAGGCTTCCTCCCGGAATTTCCTGGAGGTTTTCCGCCGCAGCAAGTCGCTGAACGAGGTCAACGAGGCTGCCCGCAAGTACAAGACCAGCCCCCTGGCCAGCCTGTTTCAGGCCGGCTTCAAGGAACTGGTCCACCTGACCAGGTCTAATCCCCAGCCCCAGGGCTCTATCGACCGGGAAAAGCTAGAAAGCATCAACCGCTCGCTGCTCAGGGCTTCCAGCGCCGAAATCACGCGAATGGAAAAAATGATGAGCTTCCTGGCTACCTGCGGCAGTGTTACCCCGTTCATCGGCCTGCTGGGAACCGTCTGGGGTATCATGGATTCCTTCCATAAAATCGGGGTGGTCCGCTCGGCCAGCCTGGTGACCGTGGCTCCGGGTATAGCCGAAGCTCTCATCGCCACGGCCGTCGGCCTGTTTGCGGCCATTCCAGCAGTCATTGCTTATAATTATTTCCTGGGTCGAATCAAAGAAATGATCTCCCTGATGGACGATTTTAGCCTTGAATTCTTGAACATCATAGAAAGAGCCTATGGCAGTTAACTTAAACCAGGCCCCGGCCGCCGGCAGCCGGAGGCGTCTGGGAACCTCCATGTCGGAAATCAACGTTACCCCCCTGGTAGACGTCATGCTGGTCCTGTTGATCATCTTCATGGTTACTGCCCCGATGATGCAATCCGGAATCGGAATCAACCTGCCCCAAGCCGAAACCGAATCGGCCCCAGCCGAGGAGGGTTTAACTCTGACCATCACTGCCGACGGCTACATTCACCTCGGCGAGTCGGTCATCAATATCAACCTGCTGGAAAGACGGCTGCAGGAGTATTTCTATAACAAGACCAAAAAGATTATCTACATCCGGGCTGACCGTAACCTGAACTACGGTCAGCTTATTCAGGTGCTGGACATCGTCAAGAAATCCGGAATCGAGGTTGTCGGCCTGGTGACCGAACCGCTGGAAAAGCCGGCGGCCAGGAAACGGACAGGCTGATGCAACCTTCGACTATAAAAAGCAGTTCTTTCAAGCGGGCAGTTATTCTATCCCTTTTTTTGCACATTATCCTGTTCGCCCTGATCGGTTTTTCTAACCAGCTGACCGGTCCTAAAAAAACTGGAATGATTCATTACGTCAACCTGAATTTTGTCAGCCTGCCCGGCGGGGGAGGAGGCGGCGGCAGGCCCGGACCAGCCGGCGAAAAAGCTGGCCCGGCGGAGGCTGCGCCCCAGAAAGAAACCATGAAAGAGCTGACCGTCCCCCAGAAAGTCCAGCCTCAAGCCGGATCTTCCCTGCGTCATCCGGTGGAAAAAACCCCATCCACCAGGAAACCCACCCCGCCCAAGAAAACTGAAATCTCCGCCCCCCCACCCGG
>JANLGB010000120.1:5165-6728 GCA_024653405.1 Candidatus Saccharicenans sp. | reverse complement strand
CCTCCCAGTACACCACCCTAAAGAAGCGAGGCAAAAAATGGGTTGGCCTGTGCCCATTCCATTCAGAAAAGGACCCTTCCTTCACCGTCGATGAAGACAAGCAGCTTTTTCACTGTTTCGGTTGCGGCATCGGCGGCGACCTTTTTTCCCTGGTGATGGAAAAAGAGAACCTGACCTTCCCCGAGGCCGTCAGGTTCCTGGCCGAAAAATACCGCATCCCGCTTCCGGAGCCCCGTCAATCAGCCGGAGAATCGCGGCTGGAAGAAAAGATTTTCGAGATTAACGACAAGGCCCAAAATTACTTCAGGAATAACCTATTCAAGACGCCCGAAGGTCAAAAAGCCCTGCAATACCTGAAGGGGCGGCAATTCTCAGAAGACACCATCAAGAAGCTCCGGTTGGGCTATGCCCTGAATTCTTGGGATGCCCTGTTTCAGACTTTCAAGCAGCAATACAGCCCGCAGCTGCTAGAAAAAGCCGGGCTGATCGTACCGGGACAGAGAGCCGGCGAATACCGGGACCGTTTTCGGGGCCGGATCATCTTTCCCATCTTTACCCTGACCGGGCGGGTAGTAGCCTTCGGGGGACGGACCATATTCGAGGCCCAGCCCAAGTACCTCAATTCCCCCGAAACCCAGACCTTCACCAAGGGCAACCTCCTCTATGGTCTGAATTTTACCAGGGATAGCATCCGCCAGGCGGGCGAGATGATCCTGGTTGAGGGTTATGCCGACTTTGCCGCCCTCTACCAAGCCGGAATCCAGAACATTGCCGCCTCCATGGGCACCAGCCTCACCGCCCACCAGGCAGCCCAGATCCTGAGATATGCCCCCAGGGTCATCATCAACTACGACGGTGACGAAGCCGGACTGAACGCCGCCCTGCGGGCGGTTCCCATCTGCCTGGAAAAAGGACTCCAGGTCAGAATCCTGGTGCTCCCGGAAAAGCTTGACCCTGACGCTTTCCTCAAGAAGTACGGAGTGGAAAAATACCAGGCCCTGGTCCGCCGCAGTCAAGATGGTTTCCGGTTCCTGCTGGTCCAGTATTCCAGGGGGGCCAAGCTGAACATCCCGGAAGAAAAAAGCCGGGTGGCCCGGCTGGTCATCCAGGAAGTCAGGCGCATACCCGATAGCATCGTCAGAAATGAATACTTAAAGAAAACGGCCGAATACTTCAAAATCAACGAAAATACCCTGCGGCAGATGCTAAACGAAAGCTGGAAACCGGGGCCGGCTCCCCGCCAGGAAGAGAAAGACATCTTCCTGCCGGCCGAAAAAAGGCTGCTGCAACTGCTTTTTAACCAGCAGGATGTGGCCAGGATGATCCTGGGAGAGATGGAACCGGATTGTTTCCGAGGACTGGCCAGCGAGCCTGTCATCAGGTATGTTATTGATTCACACCGGCAGGGACAGAATTGGAGCCCGGGCTCGCTGCAGACCCTGGTCGAGCCGCAGCTGCTGGGACAGCTTTGCCGAGTGCTCCAGGAGGACATCCCAGACGGTTCGATCGGTGAAGCCCTGGATTGTCTGAACACTCTGAAGAAGACCAGCTTGCAGAAAAAGC
>JANLGB010000120.1:2245-5155 GCA_024653405.1 Candidatus Saccharicenans sp. | reverse complement strand
GAAGGAGATCCAGAGAGAAATAACACTGACCGAGAAGAAGGGAGACAAGGAAAAGCTGATGTCCCTGCTCTACCAGAAACATGAAATCACCCGGCAGATTTTGCTGCTATGAAAATAAAAATAGATTACAGGAAAAAGAATAAAGGCCGACGGAATTTAAGGAGGCGCTAAGTGCCGTCTGACGAAAAATATCAGAAAGAAGAAATTCTCCAGCTGATTTCCAAGGGAAAAAGGCAGGGTTTCCTGTCCTGGGAAGAAATCGACCAGACCCTGGGTGATGATTTCGGGGCTGAGGATGATTTTGATGATTTTCTCAGCTCAATGGACAGCTACGGAATCAAGATTCTTGATTCCCAGCAGCGAGAAATCATTCCCTTCCCCCAGAAAAAAGTCCCGGTCTGCACCCACGGTTTGGAAAGGACCACCGACCCAGTCAAGCTCTACCTGCGGGAGATGGGCAACATTCCACTCCTCACCCGGGAAGGGGAAATCGCCATTGCCCGGGAAATTGAAAGGGGCGAAAGGGCCATCATCAAGGCCCTGAGCAAGACCCGGCTGGTCCTGACCAATATTCTGCAGATTGAGCAAAAAATAAGGGATTTCCCGGAAACCATCCAGGAGTACTTCGACTTCAACGACGAGGAGCTGGCCGAAGACAAGCTGCTGGAAAAACAGCAGGAGCTACTGAACCGGATCAAGACCATCAAGGACCTGGCCAAGAAGATTGAATCCCTGCCCCGCCGGAAAAAATACAACTTTGCCCGGGGCCGGATTATCGTCAAGTTGAGCAACCTCATCCGGGACCTGAACCTGCAGCCCGGGCTGCGGGAGATTGTTATCGAACAGCTGAAGGACAAGCTGCGCGAGGTAAACGAGCTGGAGTACCGCCGGGGAGAGCTGGAGCAGAGTCTCAAGCGCAAGCCCCGGGAGACGAAAAAATCGGGGAAAGCGGGCCAGGGCCGGGCAGCTGCCGGCCAGAAATCCAGAGCTGAAAAGAAGGCTATCGAAAGCGAGATCAGGAGAATCGACCTGGAAATAAGGAAAATCGAAAAGGACATCGGCCTGGATTCCCAGTCCCTGAAAAAAGCCGTCCGCACTATTATGATGGGCAAGAGCACCAGCGAGCAAGCCAAGAAACAACTGGTGGAAGCCAACCTCAGGCTGGTGGTCAGCATTGCCAAGAAATATAGCAACCGCGGCCTGCAGTTCCTGGACCTAATCCAGGAAGGCAACATGGGCCTGATGAAAGCTGTGGATAAGTTCGAGTACCGGCGCGGCTACAAGTTTTCCACCTATGCTACCTGGTGGATACGGCAGGCCATCACCAGGGCTATTGCCGACCAGGCCCGGACCATCCGCATCCCGGTACATATGATCGAGACCATCAACAAGCTGGTGCGGATTTCCCGTCAGCTGGTGCAGGAACTAGGCCGGGAACCGACCTGCGAGGAAATAGCCAAGAAAATGGACATGCCGGTGAGCAAAGTCCGGAAAATCATCAAGATAGCCCAGGAACCCATCTCTCTGGAAACCCCGATCGGGGAAGAAGAAGATAGCCACCTGGGCGATTTTATCGAGGACAAAATTCTACCCTCCCCGCCCGAGACGGTCATACACCAGAGCCTGAGGGAACACATAGATGAAGCCCTCAAGACTTTGACCGACCGGGAGGCCCGGGTTCTGAAAATGCGCTTTGGCCTGGGCGACGGCAACGAGCATACCCTGGAAGAGGTCGGGCAACAGTTCAAGGTTACCAGGGAAAGAATCCGCCAGATTGAGGCCAAGGCCCTCCGGAAATTAAAACATCCCACCCGCAGCAAGAAGCTCCGCTCTTTCACCAACAGCTTCTGAGGGGTGAATTGACTAACCTCTGATTATCTGGTATAAAGTCAAAAAAGGGCCTATAGCTCAGCGGCAGAGCTACCGGCTCATAACCGGCAGGTCCCAGGTTCGAATCCTGGTAGGCCCACCAAAAAACGGTTTCAGGAATAGAGAGGCCAAGTGGATGGAGTTGATGCTGACTTTGAAAAATTGATCCAGCTCCAGGAGCTGGACAATGCCCTCAGGCAGATTACCGCCGAACTATCCGATATCCCCCGCCTTATTGAGCAGGTCGAAAACAAGATGAAAGCTGACTCCGACCTGGTGGCCAGGTCCAAGGAGCGCCTGGCCCAGAACCAGAAAAAGAGACGGGACCTGGAGTCCGAGGTCAAAGACCTCAAGGTCCAGGCCACCAAGTACAAGCGCCAGCTCAACGACGTCAAAACCAACAAAGAATACACCTCCCTCCTCAAGGAAATACAGGAAATTCAGGAGAAAATTGACCGGATGGAGGAAAAGATTATCGAAGAGCTGCTGGTGGCCGACGAAATTGAAGAGGAAATTAGGACCGCCACCCTGAAACAGAAGAACGAAGAAGAAAACCTGAAACAGGAAATCAGCGCCCTTAACCAGAGAAAACAGGCCCTGGAAGCCGAAAAAAGCCAGTTATTGAAAAAAAAAGAAGAACTTGTTCCTCAAATTCCTAAACCTCAGCTCCAGCTCTATCTGAGCATTGCCAGAAAACGGGGCGGCATTGCCCTGTCCCCGGTCATCGACGAGTTTTGCTCGATGTGCCAGTTGAGAATCAGGCCCCAGATGCTGAATGAAATCCGGGACCGCAGCAAAATCCACCTGTGCGAGAGCTGCGGCCGTATCCTCTATTTCGGTCACTCGGAAGAGTCCAGGGAAGAAGCCGAGGAATCTTCCCGGTAAAGACTGTCTATCAGCTCCCGGTAGCGATTCTCAATGGCCGCCCGTCTGACTTTCAGAGTGGGCGTGATCTCCCCCTTCTCAATCTCCAGTTCCCGTTCTAGCAGGGCGATTTTCTTGATTTTCTCGTAGGAAGCCATGTGGGCCACGGCCCACATG
>JANLGB010000120.1:281-2235 GCA_024653405.1 Candidatus Saccharicenans sp. | reverse complement strand
CCGTGGCCCGGTCTATTTCTCCCTGGATGAAAGCCACTATTTCAGGATTTCTGATGAGCTCCTGGCGACTGGCAAACTGCAGACCCCGAACCCGGGCCAGTTCTTCCAGCTTTTCAAAATTGGGGACCACCAGGGCTGAGATGAAGCGTCTCTTGTCCCCGATGACCACCACCGTGCTGATATAGGCAGAGGTCTTAAGCAGGTTTTCTATCGGCTGGGGAGCGACGTTCTTGCCGCCGGAAGTGACTATCAGGTCCTTTTTCCTGTCGGTTATCACCAGGAAGCCGTCCTCATCCAGGTGGCCGATGTCACCAGTATGAAACCAGCCCCCTTCAAAGGCTTCTCTGGTTTCGTTTTCCTTCTTGTAATACCCTTTCATGACATTCGGTCCCCGGGCCAGGATTTCGCCGTCGGGGGCAATCTTGATTTCCACCTCCGCGATGGGCTTGCCCACCGTGCCGAACTTAATGGCCCCAGGCCGGTTGACGGCCAGGACTGGGGCGGTTTCAGTGAGGCCGTAGCCTTCATAAATCACCAGCCCCAGGGCATAGAAAAATTCGGCAATATCTTTCGATAGCGGGGCTCCACCAGAAATGAAAAACCGGACCCGCCCCCCGGTCCTCTCGATAATCTTGCTGAAGACCAGCTTGTGGGCGATCTTCCTTTTTAATCTCAACAGCAGCGGAATCTTTTCCCCGGCCAGGTCTTTCTGGGCATACTTTCGGCCGATCCGGTAGGCCCAGAAGAATATCTTCCTCTTGAGGGTGGAGCTGGTCAGGACATTGTCCATGACCCGGGCATAAATCTTTTCAAACACCCGGGGCACGCTGACCATGATGTTGGGACGAACCTCCAACAGATTCTGAGCCACCGTGTCGATGCTCTCGGCAAAACCGATGGTGGTCCCGGCATAAAGATAGGCAAACATGACCATCCTTTCCAGAACATGGGACAGGGGCAAAAACGACAGGACTGTATCCTTGGAAGTAATATCAAAAAGGACGACACAGGTCTTAACATTGGTGATGAAATTGTGATGGGTCAGGATAACACCCTTGGGATAGCCGGTGGTACCGGAAGTGTAGATCAGTGAAGCTTCATCCTCCGACTTGATGGCCTGGGCCAGCTCGACAAACAACTCCGGGTTCTCGGCTTCTTTCTTCCGGCCGATTTCCAACATCTGGGCCAGGTTGATAAAGCCTGGAATTTCTTCCTCCTCGAAAGTAATAAAATGCCTGACCTTAGCCAGGTTATTTCTGACGGCTTCCACCTTAGCTCTCTGCTCGGCCGTGGACACCACCACCACCGAGGCATCAGAGTCCTGAATGATATATTCAGCCTGAGTGACGGTCAGCGAGGTATAGATAGGAACGGTCAGGCCGCCCTGGCAGATGGTGGCAAAATCCGTCATCACCCATTCCGGGCGGTTTTCTGACAGGATGATCAACTTGTCCCCCTTCCGAAAACCCAGGTGGTTCAGGGCCAATGCTAGATGGATGACTCTTTTTTCGAACTCGGTAGTAGAAATCGGCGCATATCTTCCTTCTTTCTTGAAGAGCATCAGGTCTGGCTTCTGGTAGGTTTTAACGGTATTCAAAAAAAGCTGTGCCAAAGTCTCGATCATAGATTACCTCCTTCTCGGGATGCAGTCAGATTTTAAAAAATCGAGGCTCTGAAATCAAACTATTTCTGGCCGATCAGCCGGATCAGTCTTCCCGGACCTTGGCTATGGAGCAGACCCGGTCTTTATCCTCGAGCTGAATCAGTCTGACGCCCTGGGTGGCCCGGCTGAGAGGTCGAATCTCGGTCGTCCGGATTCGGATAACCTTACCGCTGATGGTGATAATCAACAGGTCGTCCTCGTTCACCCCGACCATGGCCAGGGCCGGACCGATCTTGTCGGTGATCTTCAGGTTGATCACTCCCTGCCCTCCGCGGTTATGGACGGGATAAT
>JANLGB010000120.1:0-271 GCA_024653405.1 Candidatus Saccharicenans sp. | reverse complement strand
TTTCTTGCCATAGCCCCGCTCGGAAGCGGTAAAGATATACTTGTCCTCCGGGCCAACTACAATCATGCTGATGACCCGGTCTTTGGGCTTAAGAGTGATGGCCTTGACTCCAGCCGCCTGGCGGCCCATCGGCCTGACCAGTTTTTCCTTGAACCGGATGGCTTTGCCCAGGCGGGTGCCAATGATGATCTCGTTTTTGCCGTTGGTCAGGGCCGCCGTGAATAGCTGGCTCTTGGGCCTCAGGCTCAGGGCGATAATCCCGCCCCGGCGG
>JANLGB010000011.1:7660-19641 GCA_024653405.1 Candidatus Saccharicenans sp. | reverse complement strand
CGTCGGCCGGGGGCCCGCTGTAATAAACCTCGGCCGACGAACTGACCTTCGTCCTCACCAGGAATATTTTTATCAGGAATATCCGAATCGCCGGGCCCCGGCCCCTCAGGAAAAGAATAAGCAGGGAACTGGTCTACATAAAGAAGGGCGGAATTCTATCGGAAAATCTCCGAGAAAAAGCCGAGCTTGACATCGAAAAAATCCTGGTCGATGAAGGTTTGTTCTCTCCCCAGATTGAGATTGATATCAAGAAGATAACAGGAGCCAACCTGGCTGACATCTCGGTCCGGCTCCCGGGCTGGAGACGCCTGACCATCCGCAAAATTATTTTCGAAGGCCAGGGAGTAATTGCCGAAGATAAATTGCGGGGGTTGCTCGGGCTGAAGAGCGGCGATTATTACGTGCCGAGGAAGCTGGAAGCAGCCCTGGCCCGCATCAGGCGCGCCTATAACAAGCTCGGATATAACTGGGCTGAAGTTAAACTGGCCCGAGAAGAGGTGGACCAGCAGAAGGGAGTGGTCGACCTGGTCATTAGCCTAAACCCGTCGGCCAAGATTTCCATCCGGCTGCTCGGCACCAACCTTTCTCCCAAAATAGTTCAGCCGGTCTGGGAACAGAAAGTTTTTGAAGAGTGGGCTCTGTCGGAAGGAGAGGCCCTGCTCCTGAAGCAGTTGAGGAAGCGGGGTTACCTGCTGGCCACAGTCCGGCCGCGCCTCAAGCCTGAAGGAAATGAACTCCTGGTAATTTACGAAGTTCACCAGGGACTCAGGCTGGAGATAAAAGAGATTGAATTCCGGGGCAATCAAACCTTCAGCCAGAAGGAAATCAAGAAGAGCCTGGGAATAGGGGAGAAATTCCTGTTCTTTCCCTACCTCGATGGGCAGGAGGTCTTCGACCTGACCGAGAAAATCAGGTTATTCTATGCCGAACAGGGTTTTCCTCAGACCCGGGTCACCCTTAATTTCAGCCGCAAGGATAATTCAGTCCGGCCGGTTTATTTTATCGAAGAAGGTCCCAGGTGGATGGTTCGGAGTCTGGAGATCCAGGGGGCGGCCGCCCTGCCGGTGGAGGAGATGTTTCGTTTGCTGGATACCCGTCCCGGCCAGCCTTATTACAAGCTGCGGATGCAGAGGGACCTGGAAAAGATAAACCAGCTTTACCTCAACCGAGGATTCAGGGGAAACCAGCTGGAGGTCGAGGCCACTCCCGACCGGGAAAATAATATGGACGTGGTGATCAGGGTGAACGAAGGCCGGCGTTTCCAAATAAGCAATATTTTCATTACTGGAAACCACCTGACCCACAAGAATGTCATCCTGCGGGAAGTCCGGCTGCGCCCCGGAGACTGGGCTGAATATAACCGCTTGCTGGAGACCAGGCGGGGGCTGGATAGCCTGGGGGTGTTTTCAGAAATTAAACTGGAAGAAATCCCGGCCGCGGACAATTCCATGAACCTGTCGGTTCAGGTCAGGGAAGGGGAACAGAATTTTGCCGGGCTGGGCCTGGGGATTGAAACCAGGGAGGAAGCCCGATCACTGGCCCTGTGGGAAAACGAGCTCAGGCCAAGAATAACGGCTGAATACATAAGGCATAACCTGCTGGGCAATGCCTCGCAGTTAAGCCTGGTGGGCCAGCTCAGCCTGGTGGAGAAAAGGCTGGTGGCCACCTGGCAGCAACCGCATTTCCTCGGGCTAAGAATGAGAACCTACTTCAGCGGCTATCTGGAGAAAGAAGACCGGACCAGCTTTAGTTATGAAAGACGGGGCCTGACCCTGTCGACCATGAGAAATCTGCCGGCCGGTTTTTCCCTGTTGCTGGCAGCGGGAGCCTTGAGAACCAAGCTGACCAACCTGCAGATTGCGGAATCGGAAGTGGAGAGGGAACGTTTGCCCTATTCCATTGCCTATGGTTCCGCCACTTTTATCCAGGACCGGCGGAATGACACCTTCAATCCCTCCAGCGGCTATTTCTTCAGCCTGGCCCTGGAAAGAGCCTACCCCCTGCTCGAGACCGAATCCAATTTCCTGAAGCTGTTTGCCAAATTCCTGTATTTCTACCCGCTGACTACCGGTATTAATTTTAACACCACTCTCCGGTTTGGCCTGGCCTCGGGCACCGTTCCCATCCCGGAAAGGTTTTTTGCCGGTGGCAGCAATTCCTTCCGGGGCGAGGCCTTTGAAATGCTCGGACCGAAAGACCCGGAATCTGGCCTGCCGGTAGGCGGCCGGTCCATTTTTCTGCTGAACATGGAAGTCCGGTTTCTGCTGTTGAAGAAACTGCCCAACCTCTACGGGGCGATTTTTTACGACGTCGGCCAGGTCTTCCCAGAGATCCGGGATTTTAATTTTCTCAAGCTGAGCCAGGCGGCCGGGTTTGGTTTGCGTTACCGGACCCCTCTTGGTCCGATCAGGTTTGATGTCGGCTGGAACTTAGATCCTCCCGGCAACAAATGGAAACCCGGTTTCTTCCTGACGATAGGGAATATGTTTTAGGTTGACTCGATGTTTAATAAAATTATCCGGCAAAAATTTTCTGGCGCCTGGAAGGCCGCTCTGCTGGTCTGGCTGTTATTCATGGTTATGGCTCAGGGCCGCGGGCAGGAATTGCTCAATTGCCTGGTGGCCAGTGTGGATAACATCCCGGTAACCTGGTTTGACCTGGAAGTCGTGAAAGCTTTTAACCTGTTACCCGGAGCCAACAACGACTCCCTGGCGGCAGAAGACAGACTGGAAAAGTATATTGATGTTCTGCTGGTCCTGAGATTGACCCGGGAGCAACTCCAGGTAACCCAGGAGGAAGTCAGAGCTGAACTGGAGCGCCTGAGGCAGGGGCTGGGTGAAGAGGTGTTTGACAGCCGGTGCCGGGCCCTCGGCCTGAAGCCGGAAGACCTGACCGGCTACCTTCAAGACAAGATTCTATTTGAGAAGGTCATCGGCACCAGGTTCAACCAGAGACTCTATGTTTCCCTCAAGGAAATAGAGGATTATTACCAGAAGGTTTACCTGCCCGAACAGAAAGCTGCTGGCCGGACTCCGGCTGAACTGGTAACGGTTCTGGATGAAATTGAAGCCAGACTTCAGACCAGGCTGCGGGAGCAGCGGGTTAAAGAATGGACCCATGAACTCAGGCAGCGAGCGGAAATCGCCATTTTTCCCGAATGCCTGAAGAAGATTAGATGAGAGGAGAAGCCATGTCCAGAATTTTCCTTTTTCCAGGCCAGGGATCCCAGGCCGTGGGGATGGGCCGGGATTTTTATGAAAGGAGCCAGGAAGCCAGAGAAATTTTCAGCTTGGCCGACGAAGCTCTGGGTTTCAGCCTTTCCCGCCTGTGTCTGGAAGGTCCAGAAGAAGAGCTGCGCCTGACTAGCCGGGCTCAACCGGCCCTGCTTACAGTCAGTTATATCGCCTTCCGTTTGCTTCGAATTAAACCTGACCTGGCGGCCGGCCACAGCCTGGGAGAATACTCGGCCCTGGTGGCGGCTGGGAGTCTTGATTTTACCGATGCGGTGAAACTGGTCCACAACCGCGGCCGCTACATGATGGAAGCCGTGCCCCCGGGGCGGGGAACGATGGCTGCGGTCTTAGGCCTCGATTATCAAAAAGTGGAGACGGGTTTGAAGGCCATCAGCTCCGGCTTAGTCCAGGTGGCTAACTGGAACGCCGAGGACCAGATTGTCATTGCCGGAGAAAAAGAGG
This sequence comes from Candidatus Saccharicenans sp., assembly GCA_024653405.1. Taxonomy (GTDB): domain Bacteria; phylum Acidobacteriota; class Aminicenantia; order Aminicenantales; family Saccharicenantaceae; genus Saccharicenans. Next base: position 15,946 of record JANLGB010000011.1, on the reverse strand, counting down.
CCCTGGAAGAAGCTCTGGCTATTTTGAAAGCACCGCGCTCGGTACCGCTCCAGGTTAGCGGCCCCTTCCACACCAGCCTGATGAAGCCGGCGGCCGAAAAACTCAGGGCCGACCTGGAAAAGATTAATTTTCGCGACCCGGCCTTTCCCATAATTTCTAACGTTACCGCCCGGGAAATGCTTTCTGGGACCGAGGCCAAGGAACTACTCTACCGCCAGGTTTTCAGCCCGGTTTTATGGTATCCAGCTATGCAGCGCCTGAGCGAACTGGGGGTCCGGCAGGCGGTGGAACTGGGCCCGGGCAAAGTCCTGACGGGCATCTTGAAAAGAATATCCCGCCAGTGGGCCGAGGCCCCGACTCTTTTAAACGTGGAAGATATGAATTCGCTGGAAAGTTGCCGCCAGGCAATTTCAAGCTGAGGTTTCTTTCAGTACCTGGGGCCCGAAGCGGAAGAAATATTCCAGGGCCGAAGCCAGGGCAATGATCACCACCAGCCATAAGCCATAATCATGGGCCAAGCGATAGAGCCAGCCCAAGTGTGTTTGTCCGAGAATCAGGATGGCCACGATCACCGTTTCGAAAATCATCTTGAGCTTGCCCCAGCCGGAAGCGGGAATGTGAAAGCCGCGGGAGGAGGCAATGGCCCGGAAACCGGTTACAGCCAACTCCCGGCCTATTATGATGATGGCCATCCAGGCCGCCACCACTCCGCCTTCTACCAGGCAGATGAGAGCTGAAGCGATGAGCAACTTGTCGGCCAGGGGGTCAAGCAGGGACCCCAGGACCGTTTCCTGTTTTTTCCTCCTAGCCCAGAAGCCGTCCAGCATATCGGTCAAGCAGGCCAGGACGAACACGGAAAAGGCCACCACTTCGTGACCGGGGAACGGAGTGAGCATGACCACCACCAGCCCCGGGATGGCCAGCATTCTAATTATCGTCAGGATAGTCGGTGCATTCATATGATTGTTAGTTCCAGAAAATTATCAGTTTTTAATACTAAAACTTATCGCCTGGATTGTCAAATCAAACGGAAAAAGAGGCCGGGAGCGGTTGCAAATCAAAGACTGGATATAATATAGTTTATAGGTTACCAGGCCGGTTCCATGAACAAAAAAGACGATAGCCTAACCCCGATGATGGAGCAGTATCACCGGATTAAATCCCAGCACCGGGATTGCCTGCTTTTCTTCCGGCTGGGGGATTTTTATGAAATGTTTTTTGAGGATGCTAACCTGGGCTCGTCCCTGCTGGGTATTGCCCTGACCTCCCGCCAGAACGTTCCGATGTGCGGCGTGCCTTATCACTCGGTTAATTCTTATCTGGCTCGATTGCTTAAAGCCGGGTATAAGGTGGCCATTTGTGAGCAGGTGGAGGACCCAAAACAGGCCAGGGGTGTCGTCAGGCGAGAAGTTATCAAGGTGCTCACTCCCGGAACGGCCGTGGAAATTGAGGCTGAAGACCGGGCCGAAAGCTTTGGGGTTCTGAGCCTGATCCTGGCCGACGGCCGCTGGGGTGCGGCCAGCACCGACCTTCTCTCTGGCAAGATAATAGCCCTGGAGGGAGAGGAAACCAGCCGCAAGGCTTTGCTGGATGAAATATTCCGCCTCGGACCGAAAGAGATTATCTGTCCCCAGGGACAGGAAGCGGTCATAAAAGACCTGCTGGCCTCAACCGACCTGGCCGAGCTGGCTCTCAGCCAGGTTGAGCCCTGGTCTTTTGATTACTCCCAGGCTTCCAGTCTGCTCCTGGAGCATTTCGGCGTGGCCTCTCTCGAAGGTTTCGGCCTGCAGGGGCGTCCGCTGGCGGTGGCGGCTGCTGGGGCCCTTCTTTATTACCTTAAGAAGAACAGACGGGAAACGGCTGGCTATATCAGGAAGATGTCATTTCAGACTTCGGGCCAGACCATGGTCCTGGATGCCATCGCCGTGCGCAACCTGGAACTGGTCAAGAACTTAAGGACCGGGCAAGTGGCCGGCTCCCTCCTCGGGGTGATTGATTTTACCCTGACCGCTCCCGGTGCCCGGCTGCTCAAGAACTGGTTACTGCACCCGCTGCTGGACTGTCAGGAAATCAGGCGACGGCAGGAGGCTGTTGGGGAAGCCATAAAGAAGCCCATTATCAGGCAGGAAATCAGGAAGCAGCTGAGCCAGATTCTCGACCTGGAAAAACTGACTACCAGGGTTTCGCTGGCGGCGGCCAGTCCCCGGGACCTGGTGGCCCTGAAAAAATCTCTGTGGCCTCTGCCCGAAATCGAAAGCCAGCTCCAGAATTTCCAGGCTGAACTTTTCGGGCAGATCAAGTCTTCCTGGGACAATCTGCAGGATGTGGCCGGGTTGATCGACCGGGCCATCCAGGATGAACCGGCCGCTCTCCTCCAAGAAGGCGGCCTGATCAAGGAAGGTTTCCACCGGGAGCTGGATGAACTGAGGAAAATCAGCCATTCCGGCAAGACTTTTATCGCCCAGATGGAAAAGAGGGAGAGGGAGAGAACCGGCATCTCCTCCCTCAAGGTCAGGTACAACAAGGTCTTTGGCTACTACATTGAGGTCACCAAGCCCAACCTGTCTCTGGTGCCGGAGGATTACCAGCGCAAGCAAACCCTGGTCAACAGCGAGAGGTTCATCACCCCGGAATTGAAAGAATATGAAGAACGGGTGCTCGGGGCCGAAGCCCGGAGCAACGAGCTGGAATACGAACTTTTCCTGCAGGTGCGGGAGGAAGTCAACCAGCAGGTTTCCCGCCTGCAACAGATGGCCCAGAACCTGGCCCGGCTGGACGTGCTCCTATCCCTGGCCGAGCTGGCCCACCAGAGGAATTATACCCGGCCGGAGGTGGAAGAGAGCGATATCCTGGCCATCTCCGACGGGCGGCATCCGGTGATAGAAGTGGTGCAGAGCGAGCCCTTTATTCCCAACGATACCTACCTTGACCGGAATGAAAACCAGATCCTGATAATCACCGGGCCCAATATGGGGGGCAAGTCCACCTACCTCAGGCAGGTGGCCTTGATCTGCCTGCTGGCTCAGATGGGTTCCTTCGTCCCGGCCCGGCAGGCCAGGATTGGGCTGGTGGACCGGATTTTTACCAGGGTCGGGCGGGGTACCAGCACCTTTGACGGCCTGAGCATCGCCTGGGCTGTGGCTGAGCACCTCCATCAACTGGAAACCATCAGACCCAGGACTTTGTTCGCCACCCATTACCACGAGCTGACCGAGCTGGCCCTGACCTTTTCCCGCATCAAGAACTTTCACCTGGCGGTCAAAGAATGGCAGGATACGGTCATCTTTCTCCGCAAGATCAAACCCGGTCCTTCCGACCGCAGCTATGGCCTCCAGGTGGCCCGGCTAGCCGGATTGCCGGAAGAGATAATCAAGCGGGCCAGGGAAATCCTGTTCAACCTGGAAAGGCAGGAACTGGATGAAGAGGGCCGGCCGCGGCTGGCCTATCACCTCAACCAGCAGAACAAATCACAGCTCCTGCTATTCCCGGAAGACAGGGAAAGGGTTGGGCTGGAAGAAATCAAAGAAAAAATAAAATCTCTGGAGCCTGAAAAACTGACCCCGCTCCAAGCTTTGCAGATTATCGCCGAGCTCAGGGAGGAGATTAAAAAACTGGAAGAGGGTTAATACTCTTCCGGTTCATCTTTGAAATCGAACTCGTCTTCTATATCATCCTCTTGGTCTTCGTAATCCTGACCGGCATACAGGCCTTCTTCGATTTCTTCTTTCCTTTCTTCGATGGCTTCTTCAAATTCCTCGTCATCCTCAAAGCGCCTCAGGTAATTGATGGAGGAATCGGTGTAGCAGAGTTCGAGGTAGTCGTCTTCGATCACGCAGAAGATTGACACCTGGTGCGATTCATGCAAGTCGCCCACCGTGTCAATTATATCGGCGGCCTTTTTCAGGGCATCGAGCGTGGCCCAGCTGGAAATTTCGATTTCTTCCATCACACACTCCTGACTGAAAAAATATTTATTTTTTATTCCTTGTCAAGGACTAATTGCCAAAAAAGAAAATGGCCGGGTCAGAGTGTGAATATTCCTGGTTTATGGATAGATGAGAAGTCGACCTGGAGGCTTCAAGAACCAGGCCGGTCCGGCTCCTGGCCAGCCCTATGGAAACTCTTGGCGAAAGCCGGGGGCGGGAGTAAAATATCATAGACCAAGCAAGCCGACCTGGAACATCCAGGATTCAGACTTTTCTTGTTTGTTTTTAAGTATCAGTCATTGCGGATATAATAACTGAAAAGGAGTTGACCATGAGATGGGATAGATTAACTGTCAGGCTGCAGGAAGCTTTCCAGCAGGCCCAGTCTAAGGCCCAGGAGCTCGGCCACCAGGAATTGAGGCCCGAGCATCTTCTCTGGAGCTTTCTCAACCAGGACGGTAATATCATCGGCAGCCTGCTGGAAAAAATTGAAGTTACTCCTGCCGAACTGAGCCGGGAACTGGAAAAAGTCCTGGCCCGGTTGCCCCGGGTCCAGGGGACGGGGGAGATATATCTCTCTGGCCAGCTGCGTGAGGTTATGACCGAAGCGGAAAAGGAAGCCGAGAAATTAAAAGATGAATACCTGTCGACCGAGCATGTGTTCCTGGCCATGCTGCGACTTAAACATCTGGATATCGGTCGCCTGCTCCAGGGCTTCCGGATACAGGAGGAAGCCGTTCTGCGAGCGCTCATGGATATTCGGGGCAACCAGAGGATAACTGACCCCGAGCCCGAGTCCAAGTACCAGGCTCTGGAAAAATATGCCCGGGACCTGACGGCCCTGGCCAGGCAGGGCAAATTGGACCCGGTCATCGGCCGGGAAGAAGAAATCCGAAGGGTGGTCCAGGTGCTGTCGCGCCGAACCAAGAATAACCCGGTGCTCATCGGGGAAGCGGGCGTCGGCAAGACGGCCATCGTCGAGGGGCTGGCCCACCGGATTGCCAACGGTGATGTGCCCCAGTCGCTTAAGGACAAGCAACTGCTGGCTCTGGACATGGGGGCCCTGGTGGCCGGGACCAAGTACCGCGGCGAGTTTGAGGATCGCTTGAAGGCGGTGCTCAAAGAAATAAAGGAATCCGGCCAGGTCATCCTGTTCATCGATGAGCTTCACACCATCGTTGGAGCGGGAGCGGCCGAAGGTGCGGTCGACGCCTCCAACATGCTGAAACCGGCCCTGGCCCGGGGTGAGCTGAGATGTATCGGGGCCACCACCCTCAACGAATACAAGAAGTACATCGAAAAGGACCCGGCCCTGGAAAGACGTTTCCAGCCGGTCTTCGTGGGCGAACCCTCGGTGGAAGAAACCATTTCCATCCTGAGGGGGCTCAAGGAAAAATACGAGGTCCACCACGGGGTTAAAATCAAGGATTCGGCCTTGGTGGCGGCGGCCGTACTGAGCAACCGTTATATCAGCAACCGCTTCCTGCCGGATAAGGCCATTGACCTCATAGATGAAGCGGCCTCCAGGATCAGGGTCCAACTGGACAGCCTGCCGGAAGAGATAGACCAGCTGGAAAGAAAAATCACCCAGCTGGAGATCGAAAAACAAGCGCTGAAGAAGGAAAAAGACCCGGCCGCGGTGGAAAGACTGGGCAAGATTGAGAAGGAGCTGGCCGAGCTCAAGGAACAGAGCCAGCTTTTGAAATCCCACTGGAAACGGGAGAAGGATATTATCGACCAGATTAGCCGGCTGAAAGAACAGCGCGATGCCTTAAAGATTGAGGAACAGAATGCTGAACGGCGGGGCGACCTGGAGAGGGTGGCCGAAATCCGCTATGGCCGATTGATTGAAATCGATAAGCAGGTGCAGAGGCTGTCGGCAGAACTGAGTGAACTGCAGAAGAAGGGCAAGATGCTGAAGGAAGAAGTGGACGAGGAAGATGTGGCCGAAGTGGTCAGCCGCTGGACGGGAATCCCGGTGTCCAAGATGCTCGAAGGCGACCTGGAAAGACTGCTGAAGATGGAGGATATCCTGTCCCAGAGAGTTATCGGGCAGGAGCAGGCCATCAGAGCCGTGGCTGACACCATTCGCCGGGCCCGAGCCGGGCTGCAGGAACCGACCCGGCCCATCGGCTCTTTTATGTTTCTCGGTCCCACCGGAGTGGGCAAGACCGAGTTGGCCCGAGCCTTGGCTGAGTTTCTGTTCAACGATGAGAAGGCCATGGTCAGGCTGGACATGTCTGAGTATATGGAAAAACACACCGTGGCCAGGTTGATCGGTGCCCCGCCGGGTTACGTTGGCTATGAAGAAGGCGGCCAGTTGACCGAGGCGGTCAAGAGACGGCCCTATTCCCTGATTTTGTTGGATGAAGTGGAGAAAGCCCATCCCGATGTTTTTAACATCCTGCTCCAGATTCTGGATGACGGGCGGCTGACCGATGGCAAGGGGACCACGGTCGATTTCCGCAACACCCTGATAATCATGACTTCCAACCTGGGAAGCCAGATTATAAAAGAATTGAGCCATGATTATGAAACCATGGAAAGGGAAGTCCGCAAGATTCTGGAAAATCATTTCAAGCCGGAATTCCTCAACCGGGTGGATGAAATAATCATCTTTAAGCCGCTGAGCAAACCGGTCATTTTCAAGATCGTGGACCTGCAGATAGAGTTGTTGAAGAAGCGGCTGCAGGAACAGAAAATTAACCTGGTGCTGAAACCCGGAGCCAGGGATTTGCTGGCCGAACGCGGCTTTGACCCGGTCTACGGGGCCCGGCCGCTTAAAAGAACCATCCAGAGGGAAGTGCAGAACCCGCTGGCCATGAAAATCCTGGCCGGGGAGTTCAAGGAAGGCGACACTGTAGAAATCGACGCCGACCGCGAAGGCCGGATCATTTTTCGCAAGAGATGAAAAACTGGAATAAAGGAGAAAAGAACATGTTGAAAGGCTTAATCAGAAGATCGCTGTGGCTGCTGCTGGCGGCCCTGCTGCTTTCGGGGCTGGGACTGGCCAACGGCCTTAACCTTAACGGCCTGGGAGCTCGGGCTGTTTCCATGGGCGGCGCTTTTATCGGCCTGGCCGATGATTTCAGCCTGGCCTACTGGAACCCGGCCGGAGCCGGCTTCTTGAAGCAACCTCTGTTCGGAGCCTATCTGACCGACCTGATTCCCACCAATAGATACCAGGTGACCCTTCCCCCCGACCTGGCCATCGAGGCCAAAACCAAGCTCTCTCATTACCTGGGTTTCATGGCGGCTTATTACAGGCCGCTCTCAGATAACCTGGTGGCCGGAATCGGCATCTATACGCCGTCGGGACTGGGGGCCAACTGGAAGGGAGAAGATTTCAAGGAAATGATGGCCGGGGTGGCTTATGACTGGACCAGCAAGATCGGGATGTTCACCATATCGCCTTTGATTTCCTGGAAGATCAACGACCGGCTGAGCCTCGGGGCCACGCTCAATATCAATTATGGTATGTTTAGTTTCAAGAGGTGGGCGGGCGAAATGGAAATGGGCGAAGAGTTGATTGACCTGGGCCAGTACGACGAGAGCCTGCACGGCTGGGGATTTGGCCTGACCCTCGGGGTTCTGGCCCGCCCGGCTGATTGGATAAGTGCCGGCCTGACTGTTAAAACTCCATCCACTGTCAAGTTCAAGGGCACAGCCGAAATGCTCTACCTTGGTTATGCAGGTTATCCTGACAGTTCAGACCTCAAGAGGAATATCAAGTGGCCCTGGTTTATCGGGGGAGGGGTAGCCTTGAGGCCAGTGGAGGACCTGGTGCTCACGGCTGATATCCAGTGGACCGGCTGGTCGGCGGTAGAATACCTGGAAACCACCTACCTGGACCCGGTCTGGAGTCTGCTAATGTCTGAGGCCGGCAACGACCGTCTCTGGCTGGACTGGAAAAACCGCGTCCAGCTTCGCTTCGGCCTGGAGTACCACCTGACGCCAGAAATTTCTCTCCGGGCTGGCTATTATTCTGACCCCTCACCAGCCCCTGATTATACGATGAATATCCTGCTTCCCAGTTTTGATTTTCAGTCATTCAGCGCTGGTGTTGGTTACGACTGGAAGGGACTTTCGCTGAACTGGGGGCTGGAGTATCTCGGCGGCAAGAGACGGGATGTGACCTTTGAAGAATTGCTGATGGCTGGAACTCTGGGGCAGGCCATGCCCGGAGTTTACCGCATGCATCTCATCGTGCCTCAGGTCTCAGTTTCTTTCAGATTCTGACCCGGTCAACGGCCGGTGGAAGTGACTTTTGCGGCCGGCTTGAGAAAAGCATAATTTTATCCGCCACCGGGTAGGAAGTTTATTTGAGGAGGGGAATGGCCAGGGACGGAATCGAACCGCC
>JANLGB010000011.1:1634-7650 GCA_024653405.1 Candidatus Saccharicenans sp. | reverse complement strand
GTCTATAAAAATCGTTTAATAGTATATTAATCCGCCTTTTCAAAGTCAACAGCCCGCCTGGATTTTTTGGGAAGAAGCCAGATAGCGGAACCCGGATAAGCAGGAGTGAGGGGCCAGGCCTGGCATTTTCCAGACAGTTTTTCCGCCTGGTGGGAGCCAAATTGAAAACAAAATCAGCCTGTGTTATCCTTAACCGGGAGTATTAAATGACTGAAGAGAAAATCAAGGAACTTCTTCTTAAGGATAACGAAACCTTCCGTAAAATATATCAGGACCATCAGGAATGTGAGCAGGCCCTGTCCCGGCTGAGGGCCAAGAGTTTTTTGACCGAGGAAGACAGGCTGCAGGAAAAGCTGTTGAAAAAGAAAAAATTGAGGCTCAAAGACGAGATGTACCGGATGATTCTTGAATTTCAGCAGCGGACCGGCCATGAGTAAGAAAACCGAGCGCCAGTTCCGGGTAGCCCTGATCGGCACCGACTCCTTCCGGGCCCAGGAAATAAAAGACCTGCTGGCTGGCCGGAAATTTCCGATAAAATCCATGGAATTTTACGACCCGGAAGTGGCCGAGGAATACAGCAAGCTGACTGAATTCCGGGATGAACCCAAGGTCATCCATCACCCCTACCCGGAACTGCTGGAGGAACTGGACCTGGTTTTCCTGGCGGCCGATAAAGAGAGCAACCGCAAGTTTGGCCGCCTGGCTCGGGAAAAGGGTTTCAAGGCCATCGACCTGGAAGAAAGCTTTAGCGACCAGCCCGATGTGCCGCTGGTTGTGGCCGGGGTCAACGACGAGGTGCTGGAGAGGGAGGAAGTGTTGCTGGTCTCCAACCCCCATCCGGTCACCATTTTTCTGAGCCATGTTCTGGCGGCCGTGAGTTCTGTCTTCAGGGTCAAGAAGGCCCTGGCGGTGGTCCTGCAGCCGGTCTCGGCTTACGCCAACGCCGGAATAGAAGAACTGGCTGAGCAGAGCTACGCCCTGCTGTCCAGCAGCAGCCTGAGCCATAAGATTTTTGCCGACCAGATTGCTTTCAATTTCTTGCCGGAAGTGGAAAAAGCCGACCGGGATGGGTTTTCGGCCAGCGAAAGGCAGATTATCCAGGAAGTCAGGCGGGTGCTGAAGTCAGACTTTGATTTCAGCCTGTCCCTGGTACAGGCTCCGGTCTTTCATGTTTATTCCCTGGTAATCTACCTGGAACTGGCCAAGGATACTGGCCTGGAGCAGCTGGGCCAGGTCTTCCGCCAGAAGGATATTTTCCAGTTTCATCCCCCCGGGGCACCCCGGCAGATCTCCAATATCCGGGCCGCCGGCCAAGAAAAAATTTTTATCGGCCATCTCAAAAAAGACCAGTCGCTTCCCGGAAGCTTCTGGCTTTATGTGGCGGCCGATAACCTGACCATCGGCTCGGCCCTCAATGCTCTGGAACTGGCCAGGAAACTGGTCGGCCTAGCTTGAATTCATTGACAGGGAGTGTCGTCTATGATACGCAGTATGACCGGTTTTGCCGAACGGAACGTAGCTTCACCCAGGCTCAGGGTCAAAATCTTCATCAAAACCCTGAACCACCGCTTTTTCGACTGGGTTTACAAGGGAGCCAGCCTCGGCCAGCTGGAAAACCAGCTTAGAGCCATCTGCCAAAAGAAGATCCTGCGGGGACGGGTGGAGGTAATACTGGAACTGGATTATCTGTCAGCCGACAGCTGGGATTTTTCTGTCAACCAGCCGTTGCTGGAAAAAATCGTGGAGGAGATGAGAAGACTGGCCAGAAAAGTAGACCTACCCTTTACCATTTCTCTAGACCAGCTGCTACGTGTCCCGCAGTTGGTCAGCATCAGCCAGAAGGAACTGAGCCGGGAGGATAAGCGCTTCATCCTGGAAGCCTTTGAAAAGACGGTCGATGACATCATCAGCCAGAGGGAGCGGGAAGGCCGGGAAATTGCCCGCCAGCTGAACCAGCACCTGGCTCGGATTAAGAAATCCCTGGCCGAAATTGAAAGGATTTTCAGCCACCAGCCCAACAGGTTGAAGAACAAGCTGAAGAAGAAACTGCAGGACCTCAACCACAACAACCTGTCAGAAGAAAGGCTCTCGGAAGAAGTGGCCTACCTGATGCAACGCTTTGACCTGGCCGAAGAGATTAACCGGCTGCAGAGCCACTTGCTCAGCTTTTGCCAGCTGATCAAACCCGAGGTCAGTGAACCGGTGGGCAAAAACCTGGATTTTCTGGCCCAGGAGCTGTCCCGGGAAGCCAACACCCTGAATTCCAAGGCCCAGGACCTGGGAATCATCAAGCGCTGCCTGAATATTAAGAACGAGATTGAGAGCATCAGACAACAGGTCCAGAATCTGGAATAGATCTGAGGAAAAAGGTAAAATCGAAAACGGAAGGGACGCTGGCAGGATGATATACGTGATTTCCGGGCCATCAGGTTGCGGGAAATCAACCCTGATCAAAAACCTTCTTACCCGTCTGCCCGGGCTGGAGTTTTCCGTGTCCCATACCACCCGGCCGAAGAGGAGTGACGAGGTGGATGGACAGGATTACTATTTCGTTACCAGGGAAGAATTCGAACAAATGAAGAACAGCGGGGCCTTTCTGGAATGGGCTGAAGTTCATGGCCATCTCTACGGGACTTCCCGGGAGGAGGTCAGCCGCAAGAGCAGCCGGGGCGATCTGATCCTGGACATAGACGTTCAGGGCGCCCGGCAGGTCAAGAAAAGGCTGGAAGGCGCCAGCTTTGTTTTTGTGGTGCCGCCCTCCTACCCCGAGCTGGAAAGAAGGTTGAAGCAGCGGAAGACTGACCCGCCCGAGGCCATAGCCCTGCGGCTGAGCAATGCCCGGAGGGAGATTCTGGAATCGAACATCTTTGAGTACCTGGTGATCAACGGCGACCTGAACCAGGCCCTGGAAGAGCTAAAAGCCATCATCCTGTCTCACCGCTGCCTGTTGCGAGAGCGGCAGAAAGAATTCAAGGAAATTCTGAAGAGCTTTAAGTCCTGGCCCTGACCAGGGAAAGGTGGAGCCATGAAGAAAATAGCCCTTGGCGTTTGTTCTTCCGTCAGCCTTTATAAAGCCTGTGAAATCATCCGCCTTTTTCAGTCGGAAGGCTTTGGGGTTCGGGTTATCATGACCGAAAAGGCCACCCGCTTTATCGACCCCTACCTTTTCACCTCGTTGACCGGGGAAAGGACCATCGTCCACCTTTTCGATGACCAGCAGAGACCGATTGAACACATTTCGCTGGTGGACGAAATCAACCTGCTGCTACTGGCTCCGGCCACCGCCAATGTCATCGGCAAGATGGCCTCGGGCATAGCCGATGATTTTCTGACCACCTTTTATCTGGCGGCCAAGTGCCCGGTGCTGGTGGCTCCGGCCATGAATGAGGCTATGTATCTCCATCCCCAGACCCAGGAAAATATCAGAAAGCTAAAGAGCCTGGGTGTGGAATTTGTGGAGCCAGATACCGGCTATCTGGCCTGCGGCAAGAAGGGACCGGGACGGCTGGCCGTCCCCGAAAAAATTGTCCAGCAAGGCCTGCGGCTCATAAGAACGAAGGACAGTTTCCGGGATAAAGTGGTCCTGGTCACGGCCGGTCCGACCCGGGAATTCCTGGACCCGGTCAGGTTCGTTTCCAACCCGGCCTCGGGCAAGATGGGTTATGAACTGGCTGGGGAAGCCTACCAGCTCGGAGCTGAAGTTATTCTGATTTCCGGGCCGACTTATCTTGAACCTCCAGCGGGAGTTTATCTGGAAAGGGTGACGGATGCGGCCGAAATGAAAGAAGCGGTCCTCAGGCACTATGACCGGGCCGAGGTGGTGCTCATGGCCGCCGCGGTGGCCGACTTCCGCTTTCGAAAAACCTGGTCTGAGAAAATCCGCAAGACCGAAATTGAACGGGTCTTGGAGATAGAAACAACGCCCGATATCCTGGAAGAATTGGGCCAGCGCAAGGGGCATCAGCTACTGGTGGGTTTCGCCGCGGAAACCGGCCAGGCGGTGGAAAAGGCTCTGGAAAAGATGAAACGCAAGCAGGTCGACCTGATCGTGGCCAACGATGTTAGCCGGCCTGAGGTCGGCTTCGGGAGTGATGAGAACGAGGTGGTATTGCTCTGGCCGGACGGCCGTACCAAAAAAATTCCGCGGGCCAGCAAGAGAAAAATCAGCCAGGAGATACTGGCTGAAATCGAGGTTCTCTTAAATGAGCGAAAAGGGAAGAGCTGAAAAGCTCCAAGAGCTGAAGACTCAACTAGAATTTTACCGCGACCTGGGAGTGGATTTTCTGGTCAGCCCCCGAAAGCCTAAAGGGGCCAGACCGGCCGCCGAGGCTGAGGCGCCTCTCCTGTTATCCTACGGTTCAGGCAGTGGACCGTCAGCGGCTAACCAGGAAGAATGGGAGCGGCTAATCAGAAGAATCATGACCTGCCAGGCCTGCCCGCTTTTCAAGGGACGAAAGCAAGCGGTCCCGGGTGAGGGTAACCGGCGGGCCCAGTTGATGTTCGTGGGGGAAGCCCCTGGCCGGGACGAAGACTTGCAGGGCAAGCCTTTTGTCGGCCGGGCCGGGCAGCTGCTGACCAGGATCATCCAGGCCATGGGCTTCAGCCGGGAGGGCGTCTATATTGCCAATGTCATCAAGTGCCGGCCCCCGGAAAACCGGACTCCCAAGCCGGAGGAGATCAAGGCCTGTTCGCCCTTCCTGCTGAGGCAGATTGAATTGATCCATCCCCGGGTAATAGTGGCCCTGGGCAAGGTGGCCACTGATTTTTTTCTCCAGAGTCCGAAGAGCATGTCTGACCTCCGCGGCCATTTTGACCAGTTTCAGGGCATCCCGGTTATGCCCACCTTCCATCCTTCCTACCTGGTGCGGAATGAAGGCAACAAGGAAATAAAAAAAATGGTCTGGGAAGATATGAAAAAGGTACTGGAACTGCTTAAATCCTGATGTCCACCTACTGCCAAGTTCTCTTTCCCCTGCCGGTTTTTCAGACGTTCCTTTACCGACTGCCCGATGAGCTGGCGGCCCGGGTCAAGGTGGGCTCAAAGGTTATTGCTCCCCTGGGCTCAAGGAAGCTCCCCGGGTATGTGTTGGAAGTCAAGGAGCTGAGTCAGGAACCGGAATTCAAAGTAAAAGAAATCGCGGCCTGGGCGGAAGACCAACCGGGCCTGCCTAAAATCATCTTGCAATTTGCCCTGGAACTTTCAGAACGGAGCCTGAGCGCACCGGGTTTGTTCCTGGAGATGGCCGAGCCTCCGGCGGCTAGAGAAAAGCCGAGGGTCAAACTGGCCATTACCGAGAAGGGTTTGAAAGAACTTCTCTCTGGCCGGCTCAAGGGACGCCGGGGCCAGATCCTGAGCCTGCTGGCCGACCGCCAGTTGAGCCCGGTCTATATCAGGAGAAAACTGAAAATCCGGGAAATAAATTCTTACCTCAGGAGTCTGAGCCAGGATGGATTGATTGAGGTCCGGGAAAAAGTCGGAAAGAAAAAGCCGCTGAAAATAGCTCAGGTCCCAGTCTTCCGCCAGCTGGTGCTACCGGTCAGACCTGAGGGATTGACCGCCAGCGGCCATCGCCTTCTGGAAAAAATGGAGTCGGGTGAAGGGGGAAGCTGCCTCCTGACGGGAAACCTGGAAAGACGGCTGGAATTCTTACAGAAAATAATTGATTATACCATGCAGCACCACGGCTTTACCCTGGTCCTGGTGCCGGAAATTCAGAGACTGGAAAAGTGGCAGCCCCTCTGGCCGTTGTTGTCCGGCCGGGCTGTTCTCTGGCATAGTCAGCTAACCGACAGGGTTCGGCGGCATAACTGGAATCAGATTCTTTCGGGCCGGGCCCGGGTAATCTTCGGCACCAGGTCAGCCCTGTTCCTGCCCTTCCAGCCGCTGTCTTTGCTGGTGGTTGATGAAGAACAGGACGACCTCTATTACCAGGCTGAAGGGCCGGCCTTTGAGGCCAGGGAAGCGGCTCGGATAAGGGCCAGCCTGGAAAAGAGCCTCCTGATATATAGCTCGGAC
>JANLGB010000011.1:0-1624 GCA_024653405.1 Candidatus Saccharicenans sp. | reverse complement strand
CGGACTGCCCCCGGGTGAGCCAGTTTTATCATCACCGGGAGGCGGGCTCGTTGGTAGACCTGGGCGGCGAAGACATATATTACCGGGTGGATTTTTTCCATCTGGACATGGCCAGACTTCTGAAAAAAGAGTTGCGGCAGGAAGTCAGCAGCCGGCTGGAAAAGGAACAACAGATTTTTTTCCTGGTCAGCCGCAAGGGTTATGCCGGTTATCTTTTCTGCCCGGTCTGCGGCTTTGTCGCCCGCTGCCAGAAATGCCGTATTGCCCTGAGCCTGCGCCAGAAAAACGGGGAGCTGAGCTGTAGCTATTGCGGTGAGACAACGGAGGCGCCCGCTGAATGCCCGGTCTGCCGGGGAAAACTGCGTCCGGGCAGAGTTCGCGGCAGCCAGTATTTAAGAGAACAGCTGCAAGAGATCTTTCTGGGACAGAAGGTAGAGGTTCTGGAAGAAGGTGGTGGCGAGAAGGACAGTGAGAAAATAATCAGGCGGATTAAATCCGGAAAAAGCCAGCTGGTGGTCGGAACCGAGTATGCCCTAAGGCGCCTGCCCGCAGGGCGGTTCTCGATGCTGTTTCTGGTCAATCCCGAGAGTAGCCTGAACCTGCCCGATTTCCGGGCTGGTGAGAGGACGCTGGCCACCATCTATAAGGCCCTGGAACTGGTAAAGAATGAAGATGGCACCAGGGTGGTGGTAGCGACCTCCGGACCGGAGCCGGAGCTTGTCGTCCAGGCCGTGTCCAGGAATTATCAGGGTTTCTGGGAGAGAGAGATTGAATTCCGGCGCCTGCTGAATTATCCGCCTTTCAGCTGCCTGGTGGAAATCGGGCTTGATAGCCGGTCTTTGAGGAGTTCCGGTCGCTGGTCCAGGTTATTGCTGGAGCAACTGCGGGCTGATTTCCCGGAGCTGGAATTGATCGGGCCGAGAATCAGCCGGAAAATTTGGCAAAGAGAGAAAAGGGAAGTCAGGTTGATGGTCAGGTTGCCCTCAGAGGAGGAGTTGCCAGACTTGCTGGCCAGCTTGAAGAAGTTCCGTCAAAACCGACCGGCCACCAGACTCTGGGTCAGGTTCTGGCAATAAGCCGGCAAGAAAACGGGAAAAGTCTACCCTGGCAAAAAATTATTGCTGGTCGATATAATCGGCAAAACGAACAGAAATCTGCCCGGTCTTCCTGACCTGCCTGTTTCTCAGGTCATGGCCGATGAGCTCGATGGTGGCGATGCATTCCAGCATTCCCGTGGGGTTCCCCACCAGGGCACTGAGCGGCGGCTGAGTCTTGGCCACGTCCCTGACGATCATCAGGGGGATGGTAACGATGGAACCGATCGGCACCAGGGTCGACAGAGCCCCTTCAAAATGATAAGGGACATCGGTCCCTTCGCCAGTAGCCCCATCACTTCTGGTATAGGTGACTATGTAATTGGTGACCATGACATCACTGTAATTGGAAACGCCCATCACCGGGTTGGGGTCGAGGGTGGCGGCTCTCAAACTGATTTTGACGAAATCCGAATAAACCACGCCGTTGGTGATGACGTCGGAGAAGACCACGCTGGAATCATTACCCTGGTTATCCTTGCCGATGATGTTTTCGATGATCAGATAGCTGGCGGAATTGGTGGCTCTTT
>JANLGB010000119.1:983-6809 GCA_024653405.1 Candidatus Saccharicenans sp. | reverse complement strand
ACCGAAAATGCGCATCAGGTCATCTTCCAGAGACAGGTAAAAACGCGAAGAGCCAGGGTCGCCCTGGCGCCCGGCCCGACCACGCAACTGATTATCAATACGCCTTGATTCGTGGCGTTCGGTGCCAATGATATGAAGACCACCCAGGGCCACCACCTTCTGGTGCTCTTCACTGGTGATCTTCAGGGCTTCCTGGTAGGCCTTCTCGTACTGTTCGGGGGTAGCTTGGAGCGGGTCAACTCGCGATTTTTTCAAGGCTTCTTTGGCCAGGAAATCCGGATTGCCACCCAGCAGAATGTCGACCCCGCGACCAGCCATGTTGGTGGCGATGGTCACCGCCCCGATGCGCCCGGCCTGGGCAATGATCTGGGCTTCGAGCTCGTGGTACTTGGCGTTCAAGACCACGTGCTTGATGTTTTTCTTGCGCAGCAGTTCCGACAGCTTCTCTGATTTTTCTATGGAGATGGTCCCGACCAGGACCGGTCGGCCGATCTTATTGAGTTCGATGATTTCTTCCACCACCGCGTTCCATTTCTCGCGGGCGGTGCGGTAGATGACATCGGGGTATTCGGTGCGGATGAGGGGCTTGTTGGTGGGAATCTCCACCACGTCCAGTTTGTAGATGTGCATGAACTCGGCCGCTTCGGTGGCCGCGGTTCCGGTCATGCCGGCCAGCTTCCGGTACATGCGGAAATAGTTCTGGAAGGTGATGGAGGCCAGGGTCTGGTATTCTTCTTCTACCTTCACCCGTTCTTTGGCTTCCAGGGCCTGATGCAGGCCGTCACTGTAGCGGCGCCCGGGCATCAGCCGGCCGGTGAACTCGTCAACGATAATGACCTGGCCATCCTTAACCATGTAGTCGACGTCCCGCTTGAACAGGAAGTGGGCTTTGAGCGACTGATTGATGGCGTGGACCAGGTCCAGGTAATTCAGGTCGTAGAGGTTGGGAACGTTGAAGTATTTTTCGGCTTCAGCCACCCCGTTTTCGTTGAGGGCAATGGTCCGGGTCTTCTCATCCAGGATGAAGTGCTTATCTTTCTGCAGGCGGCGGACGAAGCTATCGACCTTGTAGTAAAGCTGGGTTGATTCCTGGGTGGGGCCGGAGATGATGAGCGGCGTCCGGGCTTCGTCGATCAGGATGCTGTCGACCTCGTCCACGATGGCGTAGTTAAACTCGCGCTGGACCAGGTCTTCCAGCCGGAATTTCATGTTGTCGCGCAGGTAATCAAAGCCGAATTCGTTGTTGGTGCCGTAGGTGATATCGGCCCGGTAGGCTTTCTGGCGTTCGGCGTCGCCCATATCGTGCTGGATGACCCCGACGGTCAGGCCCAGGAACTTGTAGATGGGCCCCATCCACTCGGCGTCACGCTTGGCCAGGTAGTCGTTGACGGTAACGATGTGGACGCCCTTGCCCTCCAGGGCATTAAGGTAGGCCGGCAGGGTGGCTACCAGGGTCTTGCCTTCACCGGTCTTCATTTCGGCGATTTTGCCCTGGTGCAGGACTATTCCGCCCATGAGCTGGACGTCAAAATGGCGCATCCGCACCGTGCGGCGGGCCGCCTCCCGGACGACGGCAAAAGCTTCCACCAGGATATCATCCAGGGTGGCTCCCTGGCGCAGTTTTTCCTTGAATTCGGCAGTTTTAGCCTGGAGCTGGGCCTCTGTCAGTTGCTGGATTTGAGGCTCGAGGGCATTTATGGCCGCAACATAAGGCTGGAGTTTTTTCAGGTCCCGTTCGTTCTTGGTCCCGAAGATTTTAGTTAATAGCCACTTCCACATTTACTAATTTTTAACAGAAACCCGCCTTGAAGTCAATCAGACGGGCTGGTTATGACTTTTAGTACGGGTGAAAGAAGAGTCGGAAAGCTATTTGATCCTGGATTTTATGAAAAAGATAAGGCTACCAGCAGCCAGGCGGATCAGAACGATGGTCAGATTTGAGGCTCTGGACAGAAGCAGTGAGAGTCCGATTCCCGGGCACAAAATCAGACCCAGATAGGGAATAACCTTAGGGTATTTTTTGGCCCGAGGCTCCCAGCCGCAGGGTGCTGATGTTGGCCAGGGAATAACCAAAGCTTTTTCTCCGGTCAGGATTACTGAGGAAGAAAAGAAAGGCAAAAAAGAAATTTTTCCGGTGAGATACAGTTTAGGCTTGAATACCATCCCGGGTTTGGCCGGTTTATCTGTGATGACAAGGGAAGACTTTTTGTTCAGACTTTTGAGCAGTCAAGCCCAGATGGTTATCTTCATGATATCTTTGATGAGAAGGGGCGGTTTGTCACCAGGATTCCTCTTAAAGGTGCATTGATTCTGGGTAAGAGGGATAAGCTTTACTGCCGTGATGAAGACGAAAAAGGATTTAATCTTCTTATCCGGTATGGTCTGAGGTGGCAATTGTAGTAAAATTGCTATGAATCATTAAATGATTATATAATTCAGAACAAGGAGGGCGAAATGAGAACAGCCAGGCTGGTTGTTTTGGTAATCGTGGTTATACTTCTGGCCATCATCATCATTCAGAACCGCGAGCCGGTTAAGACCCATTTTCTGTTGGCCACAGTGGAAATGCCCCATATTTTGCTTCTGCTGATTACAGCTGCCGCTGGATTTGTGGCCGGTTTAATGGCCGCCTTGCTATCTGAAAGGAAGAAGGCCAGACAAGAAAAGAGGGAGCAGCAACAGCCACAGTAAAAACGGGTAACCGCTGGTTTAATTATTGGTTGACCTGATCCGATAGTAGTCAGGAGTCTGATCTGTCCCGGGATCAAAGCTGGCCAGAAAAACGACAGCCGGGGAACCGGCTTAACCATCTTGGCCATACTCCACCTCAAGTTGCTGCGGTTCTGAGATATAGCTTCTCCGGTCACATTGAACTGTCACGCAGTTAATATACCTCTTTGTTGTTGATGATGCGTTTTAGTAAGCCTACCGATTTTCTCTTGCTAGTATTATGCAAATTGAAGGTATACGAAATTTAAAAGCGATTATTGGCAGTAAAGTCCAGCTGACTGAGATTCTAGCGTCTTAGAGGTGTGGCCAAGGAGGCCAGGTAGATAATTGCTACCCGAATCGGCAAGCCGGCAGGGGGGCAGGTCTTAACGTGCTGGAGATCCCGGAACCAGACAGGTTGACAAAAGCCTTAAAAGTTCATAAAAAGGTTTTCATAATTCGGCGAAGGTAGGTTAAAGTGCCTTGGGCTCAGGTTTATGACCCAGTTAATGCTTCCTGGTTGTCAACTCTGTTGGCCGCTCTGCCAATTGTGGTCTTGCTGGGCGGGCTGGCCTTCCTGAAACTTAAAGCCCATCTTGCGGCTCTGGCGGGGCTGATGGTTTCGGTTCTGATTTCTATCCTGGTCTTCCGGATGCCAGCGACAAAGACTCTTCTAGCCACCGGGTTTGGAGCAGTTTACGGTCTTTTTCCCATCGGCTGGATAATCTTAAACGCCATCTTTCTTTACGAGCTCTGCCTGGAGCGGGGAGCCATCCAGGTGCTGCGGGAAAACATGGCTGGTCTTACTTCAGACCGGCGCCTGCAACTACTGTTAATTGCTTTTTGCTTCGGGGCTTTTTTTGAGAGTGCCGCCGGTTTCGGCACCCCCGTAGCCATCACCGCGGCCCTGCTGATCGGGTTGGGTTTCCCGCCGCTCCAGGCTTCAGGGCTGTCACTCATCGCCAACACTGCTCCCGTGGCCTACGGTGCCCTCGGCACTCCGATTGTGGCTCTGGCTGCCGTCACCGGCCTGGATTTGCCTAAATTGAGTGCCATGGTCGGCCGGCAGCTTCCGTTTTTCTCGGTTCTGATACCTTTCTGGCTGCTGGCGGTTTTTTGCGGTTTCAGAAGAATGAGGGAAGTCTGGCCGGCAGCCCTGACTGCTGGGCTGGCTTTTGCTATACCGCAGGCTCTTATCGCCAACCTGCATGGTCCTTGGCTGGCCGGGGTGTTATCGTCCTTAATCTCCATAACGGCCCTGGTTATCCTGTTCAGGTTCTGGCAACCGCAGAAAATTTATTCACCTGAAGGTTTTGAAAAAACCACGGCCAGTTTGAAAAATCTGAACAGAAGGGCCCTGTTTACGGCAGCTGCCCCCTGGCTTATCCTGAGCCTGGTCATCTTTGTCTGGGGAGTTCCGCAGTTTAAGAAACTTCTGGACGGAATTCTTTCCCCGTCAATGGCCATTCCGGGGCTCCATCAGCAGGTTTTAAGAATGCCCCCGGTCAGCCCGGAGCCGGCAGCGGAAGCGGCGGTATTTCGCTTTAATTTTCTTTCTTTCACCGGAACCGGGATTCTGGTGGCGGCCATCATCAGCGGCTTGATGATGAAGTTCAGCCTTAAACGAATGGCTCAAGTTTACGGGAAGACGCTCCGGCGGGTGAGGTTTTCGCTCCTGACCGTTTCGGCCATGCTGGCTCTTGGCTATATTACTCGGTATTCCGGGATGGACGCCACCCTGGGACTGGCCTTTGCCAGGACCGGGGTTCTTTATCCCTTTTTTGGGACGATGCTGGGTTGGCTGGGCGTGGCCCTGACCGGCTCCGATACTTCATCCAACGTACTTTTCGGCAGTCTCCAGAAAATAACTGCCCAGCAGCTCGGCTTGAGCCCGGTGCTGATGGCCGCGGCTAACAGCTCGGGCGGGGTCATGGGCAAGATGATCGACGCCCAGAGCATCGTGGTGGCCAGCACCGCCACCCGCTGGTACGGTCACGAAGGCCAGATTTTGCGTTTCGTATTCTGGCACAGCCTGATTCTGGCCGCTCTGGTGTCACTACTGGTTTTTCTGCAGGCCTATGTCTATCCTCTTAGCCGCTTGGTGGTCAGGTAAAGCGGCTCGGACTGGAAATTTTTAAGTCAATCCAGTGAAGCCAGGCTGAAGCGTGAAAAATTGTTGTGGTTAAATAATCTAATTAAGAAACAATTGAAACGGCCTTACCTGGATTGCCTTTTAACTATCAGGGCTTAAGGATAGACATCTATTCATTACTGTAATTATTTTTTAGGACCAGCAGTCTGTCAACTTCAAATAACGGAGAAAATAGCAGAGCCCAGCAACCCGGGAAAATCTTCAACCCCGGTCGGCCCGGGCTGATTTGCCGTGCAGAAGATAGTTCCAGCCGGAAAGAAATTCGCGGCTTTGAACCAGGAGCCTTTGGCGCTTGAAAAAGATAACCCCGACCAGCCACAGAATAAAAAATTTCCGCCAGAAAATTGATTCCAGCCAGACCGTCCTGAAACCAAGAAGGATGTAAAGGAAATGAAAGGCCTGATTGACGTAGATGGATTTGCTCATCCAGAAGGCCAGAATGTTGACTCCGACAAAGACCGCCAGAAAAGTCCAGGAATAATGCCCAAGCCGGGTACCGTAGGTAAGGGTGATGATGTAAATGGCCCAATCGACCCAGCCATCTAGCTCGGCCAGGTGCCCCAGACGGTAGCTCTTTCGGGCAAAGTAACCATCAAGACAGTCGCTTAACCAGGCCATGAAAATTATGGTCATAAAGGTGTTAAGAGCATCCCTTCCTTGCCAGAGGATATATCCCAGGTAGATGGCAAGCAGTCCCCTTATAAAGGTGAGAGTGTCTGCTATCAGAAACCCCTTCCTGTGCAAATATCCACCCCGCATGGGGCTGCGTCCTCTTTTTATTTATTTTATTCAGGAAGCCAGATTGCATCAAGATTAAAATTGGAATTAATCTCGAAGGAAGGAGATTTATTTCGATAATTAGAAATTCAAGGCTTGTCTTTTCTTTCCCGTCAGGGCTAAGCCTATGGCCATTCCGAATAGAATTCCTGTTCTATTCGCCGATGATTTTAATCAGGACCCGCTTG
>JANLGB010000119.1:0-973 GCA_024653405.1 Candidatus Saccharicenans sp. | reverse complement strand
GACGCTGGCCGTCAAATTCCCCGTAAAAAATCTGTTCCCAGGGACCGAGGTCCAGCTTCCCGTTGGTTACGGCCACCACCACTTCCCGGCCCATGACCGTCCTTTTTAAATGGGCATCAGCATTGGTCTCACCGGTCAGGTTATGGCGGTAAGAACCGGGGGAATGGGGAGCCAGCTTCTCCAGCCACTGGAAGAAATCCTGGTGCAGGCCACTTTCGTCATCGTTGATGAAGACGCTGGCCGTAATGTGCATGGCATTTACCAGGCACAGTCCCTCCCTGATGCCGCTCTTGCGGACGGCTTCCTGCACCCGGTCTGTGATGTTGAGGAGTTGTTGCCTGTGTTCGGTTTGAAACCAGAGATATTCAGTCCAGCTTTTCATTTTTTACCTCAAGATGAACCGGGGTCAGGCTAGCTTTTCCCGACCTGACCCCGAATGATTAATTTTCTCTTCAAACTTTAACGACCCAGCAGTTCGTCCACCAGCGGCTTGGCGTCGTAAATCTTAAGCAGGGCCTCAATGATGCCGTCAGCGTGCACCATGACTGAACGGGAGATTTTTTCTTCGTAGACAAACCTGGTCGGCAGCGACTGGATGTTGCCGTCAAACAGGGCGCCGACAAATTCGCCCTTTCTGTTGACCACCGGGGAACCGGAGTTGCCGCCGATGGAATCGACTGTGGCCACGAAGTTTAAGGCGGCGTTCAGGTTCAAGGCCGGTTTTTTCTGCAGCCAGCGCTGGGGCAGGGACCAGGGAGCCTGGAAATTCTTTTCCTGGGCCTTTTTGTATAAGCCGGCGAAGGTGGTCTGGAATGGAATTTTCCTGCCGTCTTCCACGTATCCCTTAACCACACCAAAGCTCAAACGAAGGGTTCCAGTGGCGTCGGGCGGAATGGAGGTTCCCTTCAGCTTGAAGATGGCCCGGGCCACTAGGGTGCCGTTCTTGGTTTCCACCGCCTGGACTCTCTTCTCA
>JANLGB010000118.1 GCA_024653405.1 Candidatus Saccharicenans sp. | reverse complement strand
GAGCAGAGGAATACAAGGAATTACTTCGGGATATCTGGTCAAAATGTATCTAAGCTTTTGATTGAAATCTGAGTTCTTAATAAGAGTGTTTAATATATTGAGCTCAACCTCATATTTACTTACGTTATTTTTAACTTTATTCCAGTCTACAAAAAATTCATGATCATGATTGGTATCTAATAGGGTCTCATAAAAATATTTTTTGACCTCGGAGAAATCATTCATTCCTAAAAAATCAAGATAGACGTTCTTTTTCATAACCTTTTTCCTATGAAATTATAGCCTTCTTTTAGGTACTTGTTCAATAAATGACGAACGTTCTTGTTGATTTTTCTCTATTTCTTGTTTTTTCCGGTGGCGAGGAAGGGTGGGTTGACCAGGGATTCTTTGTTGTAGGTCAGCGGCCGGCGGCTGTAGAATTCCAGGACCTGGCCGCCGGCTTCTTCCAGGATAGCCTGACCGGCTGCTGTATCCCATTCCATCGTCCGGCCAAGGCGGGGGTAAAGATGGGCTTGGCCCTCGGCCAGCAGCATGAATTTGAGGGAACTGCCGCGGTTAGCAAGGCGCGGTTGGTTGAGACCCTCTATAAATTTTCGGGTTTCTTCATCAAAGTGGGAGCGAGAAGCCACTACCGCCAGACCGGGCTCATCCATTGAAAATTCTGCCAGCTGGAGCCTGGTACCCAGTCCCGGAACTACTTTCTCTGGGTGCGGTCCAGGCTTTTGCCCAGAGGCTTTCTCTCCCGGAATATGGGTTTGGTCCCACTCCAGCTTAAAAGCGCCCTCCCCCTTGATGGCATAATAAAACAAGCCCTTACAAGGAACTGAGATGAAGCCGGCTACCGGCTGGCCGCGCTCAATCAGGGCCAGGTTGACTGTAAATTCACCGTTACGCTGTAAGAATTCTTTAGTCCCATCCAGGGGGTCGAGCAGCCAACAAAATCCATAATGGCGGCGGATTTCATAGGGCAGCTGGCAGCTTTCTTCAGATATGATGGGAATATCAGGAAATAGCTTTTTAAGACCTTCAGTAATCAGGCGATTAGAAATCCGGTCGGCCTCTGTTACGGGGGTTCGGTCATCCTTCAGGCTGACATCCCAGTCGGCTTCCAGCCGGGCATAGACCTTGAGTATCTCCAGGCCGGCCCGATGGATTATTTCCACGAGCTCCGGCAGGTATCTGCTGCTAAAAATGGGGGACACAATACATATTTACCATATTTTCGGTTCAAAAAGAACCGGCCCAAAGTGTCAAATAATTAAAAAATTAAGAAACAAGTATCGCCGCGCCCGCTTACTTTCTTACTTTCTAAACCAACCCACTCTTTCCATCACGGCTGCAGTTATTCTAGAACCTGGGGGATCACTGTGAGACATACAGATAGCCGCTTTGCCTTCCACTGCTGCCTGGATTTCCGCGACATCTTTGTACGTAAAACCTGGGCACAGTATGATGGATTGAACGCCATCTTCCTCTACCAGCTTTCTGGCTGCTTCCAGAGCTTCCGGTTGAGTGCGAACCAACTGAACAAAAAGCTTATACTTGTTCGTTTCGACCTGGCATTTATGCTTCGAGACTTCAGCGTCAGGAGCATGGGCGATAAAAGCTGCCTTAAATTTTTCCATCTTCAAACCTCCAGACTGATCAAATTGTTTGTTGCCTTTTCAGTCTAACTATTCTTACTATTCTTATACCAATTTTCACTAAAGAAAAAAACTTTACAAGAACAGCCTGGTTTCAACCGGAATTACTAAATTAAAATTGAGAGTGTGATTGCTGGCCATTCTCGAATCTGTATTTTGTCATCAACAAGGGCAGACTTTTGTTTCTTTCTGCGTCTAATAAAATTATTGTGATTATGAGGATTTGACACGAAGCACTTAGGGTTGCCCACTCCTCTAAAATCCTTCCGGCCTCAGAATAATCAAATGAAAATTGGGGAATGAGTATTGTGTCCCCCGTTTACCACCAGAAGCCCTGGATATCCAGGTTGGTCAGGCCGAGGCTGCGGGCCTGGTCCACCACTTCCCGGTACTCCGACCTGGTAATGCTCCTGGCTATCTGAGGATATTCCCTGGCCCTGTAGGCCGGCTGATATTGAGACATAATGTTGATATAGGTGTCCTTGGGCAAGTTCTCGGCTATCCAGCTCAAAATCTCCTTGGAGCCCGCTAACCGGTTCGGTAGAACCAGGTGCCTGATCATCAGCCCCCGGTACATCAGCCCATTGGCTGCTGGTCTGGCCACCCCCACCTGCCGGTGCATTTCCAGCATGGCCTTCCTGGCTATCTCCGGATAGCTCCTGGCTCCTGAAGACAACCTGCTGGCCACCGACGGATGCCAGTACTTGAAATCCGGCAGGTAAATATCCACCACCCCATCCAGGTATTTCAGGATGTCCTCTTTCTCCCAGCCGTGAGTGTTATACACCACTGGCAACCGCAGTCCCTTAGCGGCCGCAATATCCAGAGCCAGCAGAATATGGGGCAGATAATGAGTCGGAGTAACGAAATTAATATTATGACAGCCGATTCTCTGCAACTCTAGCATCATCCAGGCCATCTCTTCCAGGCTGCGATGCTTGCCCGCTCCGCCCTGGCTGATTTCCCAGTTGATACAGTAGACACACTTGAGGCTGCAATTGGATAAAAAGATTGTCCCGGAACCGCCTCTCCCGACTAGCGGCCGCTCCTCGCCAAAGTGCGGGTGGAAGGCCGATATCTTCAGCCGGTAATCAGAATGGCAATCGCCCTTGAGGCCCTTGAATCTGTCCTTCTTACATTCCCGGGGGCAGAGCCGGCACTCTTTCATAATTTCCCAGAGTTCCTGGCCGCGGCGCTTTAATTCGCCATTCTGGTGTAGCTGTAAGTAGGCCGGTTCAAACTGAGTCTCAGGCATTTTGGCTCCTGTAGCTGGCAGATTCCTTGCGGCGCTGGCTTCTCTCCTGGTTCGAGATTCTGGAAAAAAATTCATGACCGGGCGAACCAGTCCAGCCAGGAGACAGCCCAGACCTGCCTCCAGGAAGCCTCGCCGGTTCAGTTTTTCAGAGCCGGTCATCTTAACTCCTACCCTGAAGAAGCCAGCAATTTAAATATAGGCAGCGGAGCTGAACCTGGCAAGTCAGGTAACCTCTTCGGCCATGTATTTCGCTAAAGCCTGAAATATTGAGCCGGTTGTGGGTTATGCAACGGATTTTTCGGGCTATGCGGCGTTCTTATTGCTGTACAGGTAAGTGCCAGGCAAGAAAGGGCCCCATTGCTTTTCACCCCATAACTTGCCCCGACCATTTTAATTAAAGAAAGCTAAGGCCTTTTCTAAGAATTGACTTATTGACTATAACCGGTCACGGGCTTTAAGACTAACCGCCTGTTGCCCTGGAAACTTCTCAACCTCATTCTATCTAATTTTGTCCTTCCTTCATCATAATTCTCCTTGACCTCAAACCTGATTCTGTAATAAGCAATATATGAAAAGGAGGTTTCTCATGAGCGACAAAGAAATTAAAACAGATAAACTTTCCACTCCCCTCAGCCGGCGAGAATTCCTTGGGAAAACAGCGGCCTCAGCCGCCGGCCTAATGGTCGTGCCGCGCCATGTCATCGGCGCCCAGAAAGACAAAAAGAAAAAGGCTCCGAGTGATACCCTGAATATCGGCTGTGTTGGAGTGGGCGGCAAGGGTTTCTCCGACGTCCAGTCCGTAAGCACTGAAAATATCGTAGCCCTGTGTGATGTCGACGCCACCATGATGGAAAAATTCCTGACCTCTGACCAGCACCCACCAGAATATAAAGCCAAGTATGAAAAAGCCCGCATCTATCGCGATTTCCGGGAAATGCTGGAGCGCGAAAAATCTCTGGAGGCCATAACCGTCAGCACTCCCGACCACACCCACGCGGTCATCGCCATGATGGCCATGAAAATGGGCAAGCATGTTTTCGTCCAGAAGCCCCTGACCCACACCGTCAAGGAAGCTCGGCTTTTGCGGCAGGAAGCCCAAAAAAGGAATCTGGTCACCCAGATGGGCAACCAGGGACATTCCAAGGAAGGAGCCCGTCTGGTCTGCGAATGGATCTGGGATGGAGCCATAGGCCCGGTGCGGGAAGTCCAGGTCTGGACCAACCGGCCAATCTGGCCCCAGGCCATTGACGCTCCAAAAGAAATTCCTTCCTGCCCGCCGACCCTTTCCTGGGACCTGTGGTTAGGCCCGGCTCCCTGGCGGCCATACCACCCGGCCTACTGCCCGTTCGTCTGGCGCGGCTGGTGGGATTTTGGCACTGGAGCCCTGGGCGATATGGGTGCCCACCTCATCGACCAACCCTTCTGGGCCCTGAAACTTGGAGCTCCTGTTCGCATCCAGGCCAGCTCTACCAGGTTTAACAAGGATTCCTATCCGCTGGCGGAAATAGTTACTTACGAATTCCCGGAACGGGAGGGAATGCCCCCGGTCAAACTCAGCTGGTATGATGGCGGGTTAATGCCACCTCGGCCGAAAGAGCTGCCCAAAGGTCGCCGGCTGGGTGATGAAGGCGGGGGCTGCCTGTTTGTCGGCGACAAGGGAATGCTGGTCTGCAGCACCTACGGCGAAAATCCGCGCCTGCTACCCGAGGAATTAATGCGAGACTACAAGCGCCCGGAAAAGACCATACCCCGTTCGCCCGGCATCCACGAGGAATGGATTGCGGCCATCAAGGAAGGCAAGAAATCAACCACGGATTTCTCCTATTCCGGGCCGCTAACCGAAATGATGCTGCTGGGGAACATCGCTCTGCGCTTCAAGGATGACAATGTGGTCCTGGAATGGGACAGCGAAAACTTCCAGTTCACCAACCTGCCCGAAGCCAATGAATTTCTGCACAAGGTATACCGGTCCGGCTGGGAGCTGTAAAGGCAAGGAATCTAAAACGACCAATAAGAAGGAGAAAATAAAAGAATAAAAGGAGCCGGATAATTTGACAGAAAATTCTTGGGCCTAACAATATAAGGGGTTTAGGACTAAAACGGAAAAGAGAAATAAATTTAGAGCAAACATTAATGCCAGAAGATAAGGCTGTTGATAAAAACCTCGAGCCAAGTAGCCTCCAGGTGGCTGGAAAACAAGTTAAGCAACCCAGGGAAGGCCTGGCCTTAAAAGAGTTTTAAAATCTTAAACTTAATCCAGAAACTCACGGTGCTTTTAACCAAGGAGGATATGATGAAAAAGAAAAGGATTTGGCCGGTTTCAGTTTTTTTGTTTTTGCTTATCTCTCTTTTTCTGCTTTCCTTTCTCCCGGCCCAGCAGAAAAACCCAAAAGAGACGCTGGGGCAGTGGGCCATCCATGACCTGAACCGACCTTTGCCGCCGGTGGTCATCCCCGGACCGCCTCTTCCCCCTGCCCAGCCACCATCAGACGCCGTCATTCTTTTTGACGGGAAAAACCTGTTTAACTGGGTTGAGGCCAAAGGACAGCCAGCCCGCTGGAAAGTTGAAGGTGATTATATGGAGGTAGTGCCAAAAACCGGAAACATCCAGACCAAGCATGGCTTCGGCAGCTGTCAGCTCCATATTGAATGGATGACCCCCTTACCGAAGGGCGAAGGCCAGGACCGGGGCAACAGCGGTGTTTTCCTCATGGGGCTTTATGAAGTTCAAGTTCTCGACTCCTATGAGAATAAAACCTATGCTGATGGCATGGCCGGCGCCATCTACGGCCAGTATCCTCCGCTGGTCAACGCCTGCCGAAAGCCGGGTGAGTGGCAGACCTATGACATCATTTTTTATGCTCCAAAATTTGACCAGGAAGGCAAATTGCTGGAGCCGGCCAGGATGACCGTATTTCACAACGGGATTCTGATCCACCACAATGCTGAATTAACCGGCCCTACAGCCCACAAAGCCCGGCCTCCCTACAAAGCTCATGCTGACAAATTGCCCTTGATGCTCCAGGACCACAACCACCCGGTGAGATTCCGCAATATCTGGCTGAGAGAATTGGACTGAAGAATTAAAGGCTCAGGCTCAGACTTTTTTATCAGAAAAGATTGAGGTCTTTAATCAAGTTCGGCAGTTTTCAACTGCCCTTTTATCAGTAGGAGAGACCTTCCGGGTGATACCTTTTCCAGTCTTCAAGAGCCCGGGTAGCGCTTTCCAAAAACTGGTAGGGATGAGCAGGGCTGATTCGAACCCTGGCTCCACTCTTCTTGATAATGTCTACTGCCTTTCGGAAGGAAAAAGCAAAATTCTGCGTCCTCCAACCAAAAGGAGAGGCGCTGATTTCGACAGTGCCGATACTCTTAAAGGGTATTTTCCAGCTGAAAGCTCTGAATTTGAGTACAATTCCATCCTGGGCCACGGCAATCGAGCGAGGAAAAACCAGCAAGAAAATTACTATTACAAAACCAGCCGCGCCGAACATAGCAATCGAACCGAGGCTGGATTGTCCAGGGGGCTCGTTGGGAAAGATATCCTGCCCCCGGGAATCAAGCAACATAAGAGTCCCCAGAATGAGGAAAACCAAAAGCGGAACGGCCAGTATTATTTTAACCCAGCGGTCGTACCGGACAGTATCTTCAAATATTATTAAATCCATCCCAGAAAAATCTTACCAAAACCTGCCCGGCAAGCGCAACCAATCGAAAAGAAATTAGATTATCCCCGCTTATTTTCCCCTTTTTTACTATATAGAATTTCAGGCAAATATTTAGCAAAGATAAATCAGCCCCGCAGGGCAAGGCTAACCCGGCTGCTAATGAAATACATAGGTTAAGAAAAGGCTATCCTTATGAGGTGGGCCCCATTGTTTGGACAGTCTAGGGGCCTTCTGAAGGTGCAATGAAGA